>JAUWSZ010000270.1 GCA_030609865.1 bacterium
CCATCATTTAGACCGCTTACCGGGCCCTGATCGAGGCGGCCGTCCTTTTACCTTTGACCTTTCTCCTTTCCCCTTGGGCGGGGATGGCCCGGAATTCGTCTGAACCGGGGGTGGGGAGGTTTCCTTGCTTTTCCCGCTGAGCCGTGATAGAAATTTAAAGTTTACAAAAATACGCACCCTTCTCGATCCTTACGGGCGTGCACGATCCTCTAAGCAGGAGGACCTCGTGTCCCGACAGGAGAAGACAGGAGGGGAGGAACCAACAGGGTCTCAAGAAGGAGAACGATCCATGAACAAGATTCCCATGAAGCAACTGCTCGAGGTGGGCGCCCATTTCGGCCACCAAACCAGACGGTGGAACCCAAAGATGAAGCCTTACATCTACGGGGCACGAACCGGGATCTACATCATCGACCTCCAGCAGACCGTCCAGTTTTTCAACAAGGCCTACGAGGCCATTCGGGACATTCGGGCACGCGGAAAGTCGGTCCTTTTCGTCGGCACGAAGCGTCAGGCACAGGATATCGTCCGGGAAGAGGCGCTCCGTTGCGAGCAGTTCTTTGCCAACTATCGATGGCTCGGGGGAACCCTGACGAATTTCAAGACAGTCAAGCAGAGCGTCGAGCGCCTCAAACGGTACGAGGCGATGAAGGACCGGGGGTACTACGAGCAAGTTACAAAAAAGGAGGCGCTCAAGCTGGAAAAAGAGCGCGTGAAGCTGGAAAAGGTCCTCGGGGGAATCAAGGATATGGATCGGTTGCCCGGCGCCCTGTTCGTCGTCGATGCGAAGCGAGAACGGATCGCGATCCTGGAAGCCGCACTTCTCGGGATTCCGAGCTTTGTCATGGTGGACACGAACAGCGACCCGGACAACATTCCCTATATCATCCCCACGAACGACGATGCCATCCGCTCGATCCGACTCTTCACTTCCCGCATAGCCGACGCTATGCTCGAGGGAGCCGAGTTGTTCGAGAAGAGTGCCCGGGCCGAAGGCGCGCCCGAACAGACGGTCAAGCAGGTGATCTCGTCCAAGGGCATCGAACGGACCGTGGAGGTCGTCCACAAACGAGATTCAGAAGAATCCGAAGAAACAGAAAAAACTGCAGAAGCAGAAGAACCGGCAGCAGAAGAGGGGACAGATCAAGAAGCCTCGCCGGAATAGAAACACCACCACCACAAATCCCGCGATGGAGAACGCTCGAGGAGAGTTGGACATGCAAGTTCCCGCTACGTTGGTGAAGGAACTCCGTGACAAGACGGGCGCGGGGATCCTGGACTGCAAAGAAGCCCTGACGACCACCGAGGGCAACCTGGAGGAGGCCGTTGACTTCCTTCGCAGAAAGGGCCTCGCAGACGCAAAGAAAAGGGCAGGCAGGGTTACTTCGGAAGGCTTGATCGGTTCCTATGTTCACATGACCGGAAAGATCGGGGTCCTCGTAGAGGTCAATTCTGAAACCGATTTCGTCGCCCGAACAGACGAATTCCAGGAACTCGCCAAGAACATCGCGATGCAAGTCGCAGCCGCCAATCCGCTCTATCTGAAGGCCGAGGAGATTCCTCCCGAAGAGGCTGAAAGGGAGAAGGAGATCTTCCGTGCCCAGGCTCGAGAAAGCGGCAAGCCGGACAATATCGTCGACAAGATCACGGAAGGCAAATTCAAAAAATACCTTACAGAGGTTTGTCTCTTGGACCAGCCTTACATCAAGGAACCCGAAATCACGATCAACGAGCTCGTCCAGTCGGTGATCGCGAAGCTGGGCGAGAACATCGAGGTCCGGCGCTTCGTGAGATTTCAGTTGGGTGAGGCCGCGTGACAGAGCCTGCATACTCGAGAATCCTGTTGAAATTGAGCGGAGAAGTCCTTGCCGGCCCCCAACCCTACGGAATCGATCTCCAAACCCTGAAGGGCCTTGCTCAGGAAATCAAAGAGGTCTCGGACCTGGGCGTGGCCATCGCGTTGGTCCTCGGAGGCGGAAACATCTTCCGCGGGCTTGCGGCGAGTGCCTCGGGAATGGACCGGGCAAACGCGGACTACATCGGAATGCTCGCCACGGTCATGAACTGCCTCGCCTTTCAGGATGCATTGGACCGGGAGGGGCTCGTTACGCGCGTGATGACAGCCCTCGAGATGAGAGAGATCGCCGAGCCCTATGTCTATCGTCGGGCGATTCGCCACATGGAAAAGGGCCGTGTCCTCCTGCTGGCGGGCGGAACAGGAAACCCTTACTTCACGACGGACACGGCTGCCGCGCTTCGGGCACTCGAAATCCACGCCCAGGCCATCCTGAAAGGGACAAAGGTGGACGGGGTCTACAGCGAAGACCCGGAAAAGAACCCGTCCGCCACCTTCTACCCCACCGTCTCGTACATGGATGTGCTCAAAGGCAAGCTCAACGTAATGGATCTGACGGCCATCTCCATGTGCATGGACGCTCAGCTTCCTATCCACGTCATCAATATCCGGAAGAGAGGCAACATTCGTCGGGTCCTCGAGGGAGAATCCGTCGGGTCCGTGGTAAAAGGCTAGGAGGAGTCTATCGATGAAAGAAAAGGTTTTTCAAGACATGGAGTCCTCGATGGAAAAGGCCATTGCGGCCTACCAGAAGGAACTCAACCGGCTGCGTACGGGCCGAGCCTCCCCTGCCCTTCTTGAAGGCATCCGTGTCGATTATTACGGAACCCCGACACCGATCAACCAGACCGCCTCTATCAACATTCCCGAAAGCAGGCTCATCGTGATCCAACCCTGGGACAAGAGCACGATCGAGTCGATCGAGAAGGCGATCCAGAAGGCCAACATTGGCCTCTCCCCGACCAACGACGGCACAGTGATCCGGATCTCCATCCCGCCCCTGACCGAAGAAAGGCGGAAGGAGCTGGGGAAGCTGGCGAAGAAGATGGCCGAGGAATGCAAGATCGGCATTCGCAACATCCGACGGGAGGCCAATGACGCCCTGAAGAAGCTCGAGAAGGACAAAAAAATTGCCGAGGACGACTATCATCGGGCCACCGAGGACGTCCAGAAGAGTACGAATGAGAAGGTCGAGCAGATCGACGAAATCATGGAGGCCAAGCAGAAGGAAATCCTAGAAACATGATCGCCCGCTGACCTTCAAAAACACCGGCTTCGGAAAGGCATCCATGTTCCAGCAAAGAATCATAACGGGCTTGGCTCTGGTTGCCCTTTTCGTCGTTATCTTCCTGTTTTCACCCGCCTGGCTCGTGTGCGTCATCGCCACCCTGATCATCCTCCTCGCCTCCTGGGAATTCCTCGAGATGACCCTTCCGGAGCAAGCCTTCGGAGACCGGCTGCTCTGCCTCGCGCTCGCATCCCTCATCCCTGCGGCCGCCTTGCCCGGGAGGACCGACTGCCTGGTGGGTTCGTTGTTCGTTTCCCTTTTCTCCCTCGGTGTCCGATCACTCTTCAGCAGAAAGGAGCTGAAGGCCCGATTCGAAGAGGTTCAACTCTGCTTGTTTGGGATCTTCTACGTGAGCTTCACGATCTCCCATTTTGTCTTCCTGCGCAACCTGGACGACTGGAAGCCCTGGATTTTCTTCATCCTGATCGTAACGTATGTCGGCGATGTGGCTGCCTTTTTCAGCGGAACGAGATGGGGCAGGAAGAAGCTCTCGCCCGTGTTGAGTCCGAAAAAGACCGTCGAAGGGGCTCTGGGGGGGCTGCTCGCCACTGTCCTTGCCGGCTACGCATGCAAGCTCGTGTTCTTTCCGGCCCTGACGGGCTTTCAGGCCCTCTGGGTTGCTGCGCTTTTGTCGGTCAGCGCTCAGCTGGGCGATCTCATCGAGTCTCTGATCAAGAGGAGTTACGGAATCAAGGATTCGGGTCGCATGCTGCCGGGGCACGGCGGAATCCTCGACCGAATCGACAGCATCCTTCTCGCAGGGCCTGTGGGCTACTACCTGGCCATCCTGATCTGACCCGAGCATTTCATGCACCATGCCGAGAGGTCCTGAAAAGGCCTTGCCGGGCAGCACGAATAGGGGAAGTTTCTGATGATGACATTCGGCATTTTCATCATAGTGCTCGGGATCCTGGTGTTCATCCACGAGTTCGGCCACTTCGTCTTCGCCAAGCGAGCCGGCGTCCGGGTAGAGACCTTCTCTCTCGGTTTCGGCCCGCGCCTGTTCGGATGGAAGAGGGGCGAAACGGATTACCGGATCTCGGCGGTGCCGCTGGGAGGGTACGTCAAGATGACCGGGGACGACCCCAAGGGAGAGGATGCGGATCGGGAGGACTCCTTTGCGAAGAAGTCGGTCGCGGCACGCATGAAGATCGTTCTTGCCGGTCCTCTGATGAACCTGATTCTTCCTCTCTTCCTGATGCCCGTCGTATACATGGTAGGGATCGAGCAGCCGGCCTACCTCGACGAACCGGCCGTCGTGGGTTGGGTAGAGCAGGACACGCCCGCAGCCAGGGCAGGATTTCACCCCGGGGACAGGATTGTTCGGATTCAAGAGGAGGAGATCTCCACCTGGGAAAAGGCGAAAATCCTGTTCGCTTCGAACCCCAACCAGGTCCTCCGGGTTGAGTTTCTGCGGGAGGACGAACCGATGCACACGGAGATCACTCCCGACTCTTCCGGGTATGCAGGAGGGTACACCGGTCTCGACCACGAGAGGCCCTCCCTGATCGGCGGTATCAGCCCCGACATGCCGGCAGAGAAGGCCGGCCTGCAGGCAGGAGATCGGATTGTCGCGATCAACGGGGACCCGATACACTATTGGGGCCAGATGGCTGCGATCATCCGCGCTCACCCGGACGACCCCCTCCAGATCGAGATCAAGAGAGCCGGCGAGGCTTCTTCTGTGACCGCCACTCCGATCCTGGATTCGGAGACAGGGAGCGGACTCCTGGGGATCGCCTACCAGGAGAAGACAGTCTTCAAGCGTTACGGCCTCTGGAAATCCATACAAAACGGGATTCGGAACGTGGGCCAATCGTTTGTTCTGACCTTCTACGTTCTGGGAAAGCTCCTGACGGGCGGTCTCTCGATCAAGACACTCGGGGGCCCCATCCTGATCGCCAAGATGACGGGAGACGCTGCC
>JAUWSZ010000189.1 GCA_030609865.1 bacterium
AGTGAGAGCGTGAGCGAGGGTGATCAAATTCACGAATTAAACAACGTCCCCCGTTTTGTGGTGAAAAAACGTCCACGAAAAGGACTAGAACGTCCCTGGAAAGACCAAACTACTGCATTTGGCGTACCAGGCTCCCGGCGACTCTAATCCCTCTTGCGGCGCAATCGCTGTTGTGGGCGGGAAGTTAGGAAGGCAGCGAAGAAGTTAACGAATTAAACAACGTCCCCTATCCCTATCCCACTATCCCATTACATTCTGACGAGTTTGAAGAGGGACTTTCTCCGGTACCAGCCGAGGACTAAGACAATGGGAAGCATGTACACGGAAAAGTCAAGGGCCGCCTGACCGGGTGAATACCTGATCCTTGAAGACGCATTGGCAGCAGAGCATCCGCCGCAGGGGGTTGTAGGACAATCATAGAACATTTGCGTGGCCGTCCCCACCTCGCCGGGCATATCCTCCAAGAGTGCGGCAATATTCCGGGGAACAGAAAACACAAGCTCCACGTTCCGGTCATCCCGGGTACCCCGGCCGGTGGGGGAGTACTTCAGATTGTCAGCCGGACCGGTAATCTTCCAAATCTCCCCTTCCTCATCCACCTCTAACCTGTTCTTGCGGGGATCGTTCAGATCCTTCCAACTGTCGCTCCTCGACCTGTTGGCGATGTGCCCCAGCTCATGGGATTGATGGTTCACCATGGTCAGGAGAACCGAACCGGTCCCGTCGTAGTTGTACGCGATTTCCGCAATGCGTGTCTGCTGCGGAAAGTCGATCAGGGAAGCGGTTTCCACCTCCCAGAATCCATCCGAGGGCTTTGCTTCCGGACATTGCTGTGCGAGGACCCTGTTGTCGTGCCCGTGGCCGTTGAGAACCATGATGACATTTGAATATTCACAGAAAAGGTCTTTTAAGTCTTCACCGTCCTTGTAATCACACAGAATACAGACCAAGCCGTCTTCCACTTCGTGATGGGACATGATTACCACGAGCCGAGGATCAGAGGAATCGGTGGCTTCCCAGATCTTCTGCTCGATCCACGCAAACTGCTCATTGCTGACCCCTCCTTCTGACAGCCACGGCCGATCCTCTGTATCCATGACGATGTACCGGACGGGGAATTCCTCGGCGTCGAAATAGTAGTATCCCATGTTCTCCGGCACATCCTCGCTGATCAGGATAAATCCCTCATCCTTCATTCTCTCAACAAAATGATCGTGATTGATATATTGCCGATCATCAAAGGTCCGGGAGGATTGAACCTCACCGAGGTTCTGGCTGAGAAACTCTCCCACAAATTCGTACGCTTCCATCTCCGAGACCCCTTGATCCGTGCTCATCGGAGCCATTCCTGAAACGGACATGGAGGCAACCGAAGCCTCTGCCGACAGGGAATCGCCGCACCCCGCAGTGGAAACACAAACAGGGAGCTGGTTGAACCGAAATCTGGAATGGTCGATCGACAGGAAACCGAACGGCGACCATTCCCCAACGAAGAGATCGGGATTTGCCAGGGGCTCGGCAAAGGTGCCGGTCCAGAGCGCGTCGTGGTTTCCCACTACCGTGTAGAAAGGAATTCCCTTTCTTAATCCAAGGGTTTCGAAAACATCGTTTGAGTTCCCATCAACGTAAACGAATGAGGTTTGGTCTCCAAAGGTCCTTCCTTCATCTCCACTGTCAGGATTCAAGCCTTCCTCACCTTTCAACGCCTGGATGAACCACGTGATCTCATTGTCCTGTGCGTTATCCACGTTGTCACCGAGGCTCATCACAAAGTCGAAGTCCCTTCCATAGGTTTCCATCAGGCCGTTCCCGGTCTGGAGGGCAGCATCAAAAACATGAACCCCCCTGTCTTCTTGAGGACGCCATGCGGAGTCAACGAGGAAGTCAAAGAAAATCAGTCGGCTCGGGGCCTCCTCATCGGTGATGTGGATATCGGTCATCAAATAGAAATAAGCCATGGAAAGCTTATCGCTCAATGGCGTGGCGGTGGTAGCTCCCAAATCGTCACGCAGGAAGTGCCCTTCCCCCGGCAACACAGGAACCAAGCTCTGGGCGGGCTTACCGTCCTGATCGAGCATGGGCTCCTGGGTCTCACATACGGATGTCAGCGTGTCGCCCCCCTTTCCGAAAACGTCGGAAAGGGAGAAGGCCGAGGCCGATGAGGCTGAAATCAAGCACGCCACTCCGATACTGATGCCGGACAATATCAGGAGATTCTTTCCAAGCAATTCCCTTTTCATTGCTATCTCTTTTGGGCTTTAGAGAGGGTGCAATTCACGGATACTTTGCAATCACTCTTCAAGGCAAACAAAACCCATGTTACCATGACATTAACCTTCAAGCGAACACAAAGCCATGCCCAAAAGGGGGTTTGTCGTTCATATGCTATCTGGCCTTCACGAGGCGTCGATCCGACTTCCATAGTTCTTGCCACTGGTCGCGATTCGTGGAGTTTACGGGATGCCAGATGACCGGGCGGGAGTTGTCCCCCGCAAACGAAATTCGCCGGGACCTCGATGTTCGAGTAGCCTCTGTTGATCTCGAGCATTCTCTCGCAGGCCGAGTTCCCGACCGAAAAGAAGTAACTCATCCGCGGCGTTGACCCGCAGGTCCCTTTTCGTCACGAGCCTGTCCGGCGATTCTTGCTGAGTTGCCCACCACGGTCAGGCTGGACAGCAGCATGGCGATGACGGCAACCACGGGATTGACCAGGCCCGCGAGGGCCGAAGGCAGGGCGACCAGGTTGTAGACGAAGGCCAGCAAGAGATTCGTAATGACCGTCCTCGACGTAAGCCGTGAAAGATCCAGGGCAGCAAGGAGCCTGCGGCCGGAAAACGAGAGGATCGTTAGATCGGATGCATTCTTGGTGACTGTCAGCGCATCCCCTGTGGCAAAGCCCACGTCTGCGACGGCCAGTGCGGCCGCATCGTTGGCCCCGTCGCCCACCATGCCGACCCGGTGACCTGCACGCTGCAGACGGCGTATCCACTCCACCTTGTCCGCGGGCAGGACGCCTCCCTTGAACCGGTCAACTCCCAGCAACCCGGCCACGTACCCGGTGGCCCGTTCGGTGTCGCCGGAGACGAGATGCACTTCCATCCCACTCGCTTTCAGGTCCGCAACGGCCTGGGGCATGTCCATCCGAAGGGCATCCCCCAGTCGAATCATGCCACAGACCTCCCGTGCCCGTGAGACGAAGACCACCGTCTCCCCGCGATCCGCCCCTTTGGCGGCGGCTTCCTTCCAGGACATCGTCAAATCGATTCCTTCGGACGCCAGCAAGGCTTCGTTTCCCACGAGGACCTCTTCGCCTTCGTAGATGCCCTTCATCCCAAGGCCGGCAAGCTCCTTTGCCTGGACAGCCCCCTTCGCCTCCGTGCCGACGGAGGCCGCATGCCTTCGGATCGCACGGGCCACGGGATGGTCCGAACCCGCTTCCACGGCAGCGGCCAGACCGAGCGCGTCCGGTCCGGACTCTTCCCCAAGGTCCTCTACAAGAATGATTTGATGATTCCCCCGTGTCGCAGTGCCTGTCTTGTCGATCACGAGGGCCGTGAGCCTGCAAGCCATCTCCAGGGCATCACCGTTCACGACCAGTATGCCCTCCCTGCGCGCCCTGCCAATGGCGACCACTCGCGCCAGCGGGATCGCGATGCCCAGAGCGCAGGGACAGGCAATCACCAGCACGGTGATCATCCGGACGAGGGCTACCTCGAGAGGATGTCCCGACGCTGTCAGAACGGCCCCGGTGGCAAGGGCCACGAGGATCACCACGGGCCCGAAGACGGCCATGACGCGGTCTGTCAGGCGCTCGGCCGGGTTCTTCTGCACCATGGCCTCTTCCATCAGGGTGATCATCCTTCCGATGGCACTGGAGGATCCCACTCCCGTGACCCGGATCCGGAGTTCACCGGACACGAGCTGGCTGGCCCCGAGGACCGTATCCCCGGTCCTTTTTGTCCGAAGCCGGGACTCGCCCGTGAGCTTGGACTCATCGACCCGGCCCTCTCCAGAGAGGATGACGCCGTCCACCGGGATCTGCTCCTGTTCCAGGGTTCGCACCACATCTCCGGATGCCACCGCCTCGATCGAGGCATATCGCTCGCCCGCTTCTGTCTCGACCCGGGCCTTTCCCGGGAGCAGTTCGTAGATCTCCTCCACGCCCAGGGTTGCCCGGTACCGGATCCGGGCCTCCAGGTATTTTCCGAGAAGAATCAGGGTAATGAGCATGCTGGCGGTGTCGAAGTACATGTGCAGGCTTCCGCGGAAGAGCTGATACACGCTCAGGCCATAGGCGGAAAGGGCCCCAAGGCTGATCAGGGTCTCCATCACGAAGCCTCCCGCCCTGGCCGCCTTAAACGCCCTTTCCATGACGGGAAACCCGCAGTAGAAGACCACCACCGTACTAATCAGGAAGATCGGGACGCCCATCATCCGGACAGCCGCATCGGACAACTCGGTCAGGAACCCCTGGTAGATCCCGAAGGAGATCATCATCACGTTCACGGTCAGGAAGATCCCGATCCCCAGCCGAACGAGTTCTGTCCGCAGGGCCCTTTCCTGCCCCTGCTCGGTGTCCGTTTCCCGGATCCCGTATCCCAGGTCCCGGATCACCCCTTCGATGTCGGCAGGCCCCACAAGTCGTGGAAGGTAGGTGACCTTGACGCGATCCGAAGAGAAGGATGCGGATGCGCCGACAACGCCCTCCTTCTTGCGCAGGGATCGCTCGATGACCCAGGAACAGGAGGGGCACCACATGCCGGTCACCTTCAAGACCCGCTCGTCGGACTCCTCTCCCGCCGGTACCTCCGGCATCCCCCCTGGGTCCGGGTCCACACGTGCCAAATCGCTTTCCTCGGATGGGATGATTCCTTGCGCCTGCATCCGCCGGAAGAGGGCATGGCCCCGCATGGCCTCCGGGTCGGGGGTGCCGAGCATCTCTTTCAGGATCTCGAAGACGTGGAAGCAGCCGAGGCAGCAGAAGCCGTCCTTGCGGCCACGAACGGGGAGCCCGCAGAGTCTGCAGGAGGTAGGGGGCTCGGAAGGAGGGGACATGGCAGAATGAATCAGGGGATGGCCTTTACGGATCGGTTGTAATCACCCGAAGGAATCGCCTCGCCGGCCTCTTCTCGCACACCCAGCGATTGGATCCACCGGATCAACGACCAGCGGTCTTCGGCGGACACCGTGTACCACATCGGTGGGTGCCGCATCATGCCGTAGCTGATCGATCGAAAGAGCTCGTCGTCGGATATCTGCTGCACGTACTCCGATCTCAAGTCCGTGGGCAGCGGGGCAAAGCTCTGGCCGACCGTGCCGTCCCCGTTGTATTTGGAGCCGTGGCACTGGATACAGTAGTACTCGTAGCTGAGCTCACCCCGTGCGATCGTGTCCGAATCGGCGGGCAGGGGGTTCTCGAGGCTTCCCAGCGTAGCGGACTCGTATTTCGCTTCCCCTGCAGGCCTCCCGTCCTTTGTCGGCACCGCCCCGGGCACCACCCCGGGCATACGGGCCTCGTAGGGGCGGAACGATTCCTGGTCGTTCATGCGCTCATAGGTGATCATGTCATCGACCGCATCGAAGGGATTGCAGCCGACGGCAACAAGGACGCAGAACATACCGGCCAGGAGACTATGCTTCATTTCGCTGACTCCGTGGAAAACGGGGACTCGCCCGGAACATCGGGAATAGCGCCATAGTTCCAGCCCGGTGGTCCCCTGTCACCGATGGTCACGTACACGACGATTCCGTACCCCAGGATGCCGATGACCATCAGGAGGACGATCAGCCAGGTCTTGATCTTCTCCAGCGGTTTCTGAATCTCCGAACCGTTTTCGCTCATATGGGAATCCCTTTGATAACAAACAGCGCTGTCACTACGAGGATGTAGAGCGCAACGCCCA
>JAUWSZ010000163.1 GCA_030609865.1 bacterium
CCGACCGTCCCTATCGAGATCCGCAGACCTCACTTCCTTGGCCTCCCCCACCACGCGGAGACTGTGCGCCTTGAACACCTGAGCACGCCCCTCATGCGCCACGGCGAGCACTAAGACCGCGCATGCGGCCACGCGTAACCCGCGTCGCACCGAACCGTTCTGTGTACACATGGGCATTCCGTCCTCTTTCCGCTCGACTCAGTCGCCCTCGGGCCCGTTCCAAGCCCATCCCGCCTTGCCGATGCGGGCCAGGCCGTAGAGGCCCATGAGCGAGACATACCCGAGAACGATGATGTGAAAACTCAAGCCGCTGGCCATTCCCATCTCCTTGGAAAAACCGGCCATGACGCAGCCCACCGTCCATCCCGCCTCCAGGGTCCCAAAGCCCCCGAAGCTGTACAGGGGGAGGAGCATCCCGAGGGAAGCGAGGGTGGAGCAGAAAATCACCAGCAGCATCTGCATCGGATAGCCCATCCCCGTCATCAGGACGTAGACGCCCAGGTAGACCACCCCGAGGATCGCCAGAGACAGGAGAAAGGCTCCCAGGTAGACCTTGCGCGCCCCCAGGTGCTCGAAGCTGTAGGCAGCCTCTTCGAGCCTGTCCAGGATCCGATCGGCCAGGCCGGAACCAGAGACCGGGCTGCGGCCGGCGAGGCGCCGCAGGAGCCCGACCAATGCCTTTCCCCTGAGCGCCAGGACGACGAGAAGGGCCGCCAGGACGAAAAAGACGGGAACCACCGCCCAGAGCACCATCCAAACATACGAGGGGAAGGCAAATCCCTGGAAATACAGGAGGATGATGGCGATCGGATAGAAGAGGGCGAAGGCCATGAGGTCCATGATGCGGCAGATGGCAAGCGTGCCCAGCCCTTCTGCCATGGGTACCCCATGCAGGGAACGGATCAGGTAGACATAGCTCAATTCGCCGGCACGAAAAGGAAGGATGTGATTCATCAGGTTGTGAACGGTGACGATCTCGAACAGAGAACCGAGCGAAGGCCTTGCCGAGTGGATGAGAAGCCGGAATCGGACGCAACGCAACAGATAGGTGCACATGTGAAGCACCAGGCCAAGGGCCAGCGCTGCAGGGGAGGCGCCACGCAGGGTCTCCAGGATGACCGACGGGGAGACGTCCGTAAGCCTCAACAGGAGAAAGACGATCCCGGCAGCGATCAGGACGGAGACGAGCAACCCCTTGCCCGAAACCCGCCTCCGAGGCGACGGAACAGGGTCTGCCTCCTTCGCTTCTTCTGAAAGATCGTCAGGGCGGCCCTTGCTTTCCGCAGGAATCTCCATGTGTCTCTGCGATCCTTTCGCTGGTTGGGGAATGGAAACCGTTCGTATAATATAATATGGTCCAGACATTATCCACCGGAAGACAACATGTCACCACGAGCACACACCCGATCCGTTTTGCCCAAAGCCTATGGACGTTCTCCTCATCAATCCCAATCGAGTACAGCCTCCGGTCGCCCCCCTGGCACGGGACTCCATCGGAGAGGCCCTGCACACACGGGGAATCCGGGTAAGGGTTGCGGACCTGTGCCGTGAGGGCCCTGCCGGGTCAGAGGTGCCCGGGAGTTGGTGGCAAGATCTCGACGTCGGTAATGTAGACGCCATCCTGCTGACCGTTCGGAACATCGACGATGCCTACTACTTCAGCCAGGCGCCCTTTCTCCCCCAGTTTCGAGCCCTGGTACAGACCCTTCGCGAGACATTCCGGAGGCCCGTCATCCTGGGGGGGTGTGGCTTCTCGATCGCCCCGGAGGCAATCCTCGGGTTTCTGGAAGCGGATCTCGGGGTCGCCGGCGCGCAGGAAAGAGACCTGCTCCTCCTGCTGGCCTCCCTCGACGACGAGGATGCCTATCCGGAAATCCCGGGCCTGGTGTGGCGGGAAGGGGACCGCATCCGATCGAATTCCCCGAGCCCGCCGACGATGGACGAGGACTTCTTCTCCCCGCGCCGTACCGCGAACAACTTCGACTATTTCCAGGCAGGGGGCATGGTGGGCCTGGAGACCAAGAGAGGGTGTGAAGGGCTTTGCCGCTACTGCGTCGACCCCGTGGCAAAAGGCAACAGGGTCTTCATGAAGCCCCTCCCGTACCTGATCAAAGAAGTCGAGTCTCTAGTCGATCAGGGGGTGACCGTCTTTCATCTCTGCGACAGCGAGTTCAACATGCCTCGAGGACACGCACTCGATGTCTGCGAGGCCCTCGAGCAAGATGGGCTCTCCAAGAGGGTCCGCTGGTTCACCTACGCAAGCCCGCTGGGCTTCGATGAGGCCCTTGCCTTTCGAATGGTCGAGGCGGGCTGTGCAGGGATCAATTTCGGTGTGGACCACAGCGATCCGGGTATGCTCAGAGCGCTCGGGCGGCAACACGGGTCAGAGGATCTGGCAAGGACCGTCGAGGCCACCCGCAAGGTCGGCGTGCCCGTCCTCTTCGACCTTCTTCTTGGCGGGCCGGGCGAGACACGGGAGACCCTCCGGGAGGCGATCGACTTCTGCAGGGAGATCGAGGTTCCGAGGGTGGGTGCAAACTGCGGAATCAGAATCTACCCGGGCACCGCCCTGTCCAGGGAAATCCTGAAGCAAGGTCCCCTGCACGAGAATCCAAACCTCGAGGGACGACTGGAGGGAAACGAGGAACTGCTGTATCCTGTGTTCTTTGTGTCCCACAAGATGGGCCGGGGCTGGCAGGACTACCTGACCGGCCTCGTCAGGGATGACGTTCGCTTTCTGCTCCCCCTCAAGGAGTCGAAGCAGGCGAACTACAACTACAACGAAAACGAAGTGCTGGTGAAGGCCCTCCGTGAAGGGCACAGGGGAGCCTTCTGGGACATCCTGCGCAGGGTACAGGAGGGCTTACCCCCTCTTGACGTACCCGGATCCCGACATTGAGGAGTTGAACTGTGAGCAACGTCCTGGACATTTTCCGAGAGAGAGGCTTCATCGAGAAGACAACGGATGATGAGGGCATACACGGGCTGCTGGAAGCACCCACTGCCTGCTACATCGGGTTCGACCCCACGGCCCCGAGCCTTCACGCCGGTTCCCTGGAACCGATCATGAGCCTCGTCCACATGCAGCGCTGCGGGCACCGTCCCATCGTGCTCGTGGGAGGCGGAACCGGGCTCGTCGGGGACCCAAGCGGGAAGACCGAGCTTCGGAGGGTGATGAGCCGGGAAGAGACGGAGGCGAATGCGGAGGCCTTGAAGAAGCAGCTCTCCCACTACCTCGACTTCGACGAGGGCAAGGCCCTGATGGTCAACAACGTCGACTGGCTCGGAGACCTGAAGTACATCGATTTTCTCCGGGACATCGGTCGCCACTTCAGCGTCAACCGGATGCTCGCCGCAGAGTCCTATAAGCTCCGGCTGGAGCAGGACAGCGGCCTGAGCTTCATCGAATTCAATTACATGCTGCTGCAGGCTTACGATTTCTGGTACCTGTACAAACACCACGGATGCAAGCTGCAGATGGGCGGGGCCGACCAGTGGGGCAATATCTGCGCGGGTATCGACCTCACCCGGCGCCTGGAAAGCGCCCAGGTGTACGGCATCACCTTTCCCCTGTTGATGACCAGCTCCGGCGCCAAGATGGGCAAGACCGCTGCCGGTGCCTTGTGGCTCGACCCGGAGAAAACCGCCCCGTACGACTTCTACCAGTACTGGATCAACGTGGATGACGCGGACGTGGAGAGGTTCCTGGCCCTCTTCACCTTTCTACCCATGGAAGAGGTTCGACGGCTCGGCGGACTCGAGGGGGAGGCCATTCGTGAGGCCAAGGGGATCCTGGCCTTCGAGGCCACGCGGATCACCCACTCCGAGGAGGAAGCCTCCAAGGCCCATGACGCGTCGCAAATCCTGTTCGGCGCGTCGGGAGGCGAAGATCTCCGGTCGGTCCCGACGAGTGAGATCGAACGGGAGCGCCTCGAAGAAGGCATCCCCGCCTGGCAGCTCTTCCACGAGGTGGGTCTGTGCAAGAGCCGCGCGGACGCAAGGAGGTTGATCCAACAGGGCGGAGGCTATGTGAATGAAAGACGGCTCGATGCCTTCGACGAGCGGATCGCGATGAAAGACGTCCAGGCCAAGGGCATTCTCGTCAGGGCCGGCAAGAAACGGTTTCACCGGATCCAGCTAAGAGAGGACGAATAATGTTTGTCATCTCCAATTTGCTCGTCGCCGTGGCCAGGATCCTGGACATCGGCTTGAGCCTGTACATGTGGATCATCATCGGGCGGGCGGTCGTCTCGTGGGTGAACGCCGACCCGTACAACCCGATCGTGAGGTTCCTCTATGCCGCCACGGAACCGGTGCTTTCGGCAATCAGGCGGAGAGTTCCCGCCCTCTATGGCGGGATGGATTTTTCGCCCATCCTCGTCATCCTGGCCATCGTCTTCATCCGGGCCTTTGTGGTCCAGACACTGCTGCAATTGGCCCACCGTGTCGTCTAGAGGAAAATCTCCACGACGCTGCTCGTAGAGGAGAAATCCTCAAAAAGGTAGTCCGGATCGTACCTGCGGAGCTCCTCCATGTCGGACCCGCCCGTGGCCACGGCAACGGTCCGTGCGCCTGCCTCTTTTCCGTGCAGGATGTCGCGAGGGGTGTCCCCGATGACATAGATCGAGTCGAGGGAGACCTCGCCCCGCAGGTGGTCTTTTGCCCGGCGGATGGCGGCAAGGACCAGTTCGGTTCGGTTCTCCGAGTCGCTCCCAAAGCCGCCAAACGAGAAATACGATCCGAGGCCAGCCCTTTGCAGCTTGATGTAGGCCCCCTGCTCCAGGTTCCCGGTGGCAAGGCCGAGGACGAGGTGAGGGATGCGGGAGAGCGCCTCGAGGAGTTCCGGAACGCCCGGCATCACCTGAAAGCCGGGAGAGACCTCCACCTCTTCGGCAAGGTATTCCACGTAGAGTTCCACCACTCTCGGGATCTCCCGATCCGGGTCCTGGTCCGGGAGGCTCCTCACGACCATCTCCCGGATGATCAGCGGGTCGGTCTTCCCTTCCGGCCGAATCCCCTTCGTGGCTTCCGGAACGGAATAGAGTCGATCGAAGGCACGGGCCAGGGCACGCAGGCCGGCCCAGCCCGTCTTCAGGAGCGTAGCATCGATGTCGAACAACAGTACCTTCTGAGATTCCATCCGAAAGACACCTCCCTGCCCTTCTGTTTTCTCTTTGAGATTCTTTCTGGCATTATAGGGCCCGGCTGCCCTTTTTCCAACCAGTTGACCACCGGCAGAGCCGGTGGTTTCGTGTTTTCCAATCAACAAAGGCGGAGAAGATGCTCAAGGCAATTCTGTTCGATTTCGACGGCGTAATCCTCGACTCCGAGGAATATCACTACGAGGCCTTTCGAAGGGTCTTCGAGGAAGCAGGCGTCTCGCTTGCCCGCGAAACATACTATCAGAACTGCCTCGGCTTCAATGATGTGGAATGCTTCCGTTGGGGCCTGAAAGGGACCGGGAAGATCGACGAGGCAGGTGGAATCGACCGGCTGACCGAACGGAAATCCGTGTACTTCGAAGAACTCCTCAGTAATCAGATGCGCTTCTTTCCCGGTGTCTGCGAGTTCATTCGGGCTGCCGGAGAGAAATATCCGCTTGCGGTCACGTCCATGGCCCGGCGAGGGGAAATCGAAATCGCCCTGCGCGAAGGGGACCTGGCCGATCTGTTCTGCCTGATCGTGAGCGGGGAGGCTGTCGAAAAAACCAAGCCGGACCCGGAGCCATACGAGAAGACACTGCACCTGCTCAACGCCCACCTCTCCTTGACGGAAACGGAGCGAGAGATCCGGCCGGAACAATGCCTCGTGGTCGAGGATTCTTCTGCAGGCATTCAGTCCGCCAAGGCAGCCGGCATGAACGTCCTCGGCCTCGCACAGACCGAGGAGGCGGCCCGATTGAAGGCTGCGGACAGGGTCCTTCCCTCCCTGGAAGGGGTTTCCCTCGAGGACATGGAAGCACTCTTCAATCCGCACTGAAATCGAAGTGATTTTTACTTCTTCCTACGCAAGGTTCTCAGCAAGATAATCGTACAGGCAGGGACAAGAAGCAGCGTCAGTTCGTTAAAGACGCCCGATCCAGTAATAGCACCCGGGCCGTGAACCGAGGCTTCTGCGTTTGCAATCCCCAAATACCCGCAATCCGAATCTGCTCCGTCCGTATCTCCATCGCAGTCATCGTCGATGCCGTTTCGACACTCTTCCTCCGCACCAGGATTCACACCGGGATTGGAATCGTCACAATCCGGTTCAGGGTAGATACATACCGTGCTTCCCGGATCACCGTAGCCGTCTCCATCGAG
>JAUWSZ010000203.1 GCA_030609865.1 bacterium
CCCGGCCACCCCCCCGTCAGAATGCGCGCCATGGGGGAGAGGGGTGGGCTAATACCTAAAACCTAATACCTAATAGCCAATGAATTCACTGAGTGTCCTCGATCTCCCAGGCTCGGTTCGAGGACGAGGACGACGACGAGCGGTTGTGGGGCAATTACCATGCCTAGTGAAGTGACTTGGAAATATCGCTATGTTTCTCTTGCAGATCTCGAGTTGTTCGGTGCTGTCCGGGGTTCCGTCTGAGATTTGCGCCGGGCGACTTCGGGGGAGGGAGAGACGGAGCCCAAGCAAATCGGAGAGGGAGCCCCGGACAGTACCGAACGGCAAGACCCTCCTGAAACATAGCGATATTTCCAAGTCACGCCACTAGCCCGCGAGGAGACGAACGAGATCGTTCAGGGTGGCAGATGCCAGAAGCAGAAGAAGCCAGAACAGAGAAGCGTGCATCAGGAGCCTCATAGATCGATCACCAATCGGCCTCTTGAGCACCTTCTGGAGGAAGGTCAGCAGGATCTGTCCGCCGTCCAGGACCGGAAGCGGAAGCAGATTGAAGAAGCAAAGGCTCGCACTGATGAAAGCGAGAAGGTAGACCAATGACGCCGGGCCCGCGGAGGCTGCCTTCGAAGAAAGATGGAACAGGTAGATAGGGCCCACCAATTCGGACGGAGGGACCTTGGCCGTCACGAGCCCGACCAAGGATTCGGTCAGGAGCCCGGAAAGAAGCCAGAGTTTTTTCACGGATTTCTCGAGTGCCCGAAGTGGCCCCAGCCTAAGCCGGATCATCTGATCCGTCGGAAGGATCCCGAGGGTCTCCCGCCCCTCCAGAGATACCGACAAGACCCGCGTCATCTCCCGCGCCTCGAATCCCGACCCTTCCCGCCGGCCGGCCCTCTGGACAACAAGGGTCACCGAACCGCGACCCTCCTTTTCGAGGGCCAGGACCAGCTGGGACCACGTGATGATCCGCCTCCCGTCGACCTGAAGAATCCTGTCCTCAGGCTCGATCCCGGCGATCGCTTCCGCGCTTCCCGGCTCCACGGCCGCTACCACCGGCTCATGGTCTCGGTAACCGATCACGGAGTAGACGAGCCAGAACAAGAAAACCACGAAAAGCAGGTTTGCAGCTGGCCCGGCAAAGAAGATGAGCATTCGCTTCCAAGCAGAAACACAATCCATGCAGGACGTACGACTGTCGTGCTGGTGGCCCTGGGCAAGCTGAACAAACCCGCCGATCGGCACAGCGGCAACGCAATAATCCGTGCCCTTGTACTTGAGCCCGAACAGGCGCGGACCGAGACCGAGGGAAAAACGCAGGCTCGGGACACGAAAGGCCCTCGCCACCAGCAGGTGCCCTGCCTCATGAACGAGGACGAGCAGATTGACGGCCAGAATTGCCTCAAGAAGATGGATTAGGTAAGCCATTCCCTGCCCCTCTTACGGTTGAGGGGCTCAGGTAGCAAACTGTGTGCCGGAGGACCAGCGTGACAGGAGGTTGGCGGTTGCCCTTGTCAAGAAGAAGCGCAAGGTGCCTTTCTTCCTAGATTTCCCAGGATTACTTCCCTTGGCGGGCAACCGATCTAATGTTGAGAGAGGGAAGAAATATTCCTGCCATATCTGCAAACAGGCAAAAACTGCCGGCAGGGCATGTCAATCTGTTGACAACAACGTCCTTTTCAGGATCTCCTCACACTTTTGAATGTCACTGTTTACCTCTTCTTCAGCACGATCCTGCATCCATGCGATTTCGTAAGGCTCGAAGCCCTCCATTCTCTCCAGAAGGAATGCAGCCCTGGCCAGAGAGCTCGCACCACTCAGTGACTGGAAGATTCCACTCATCTGCTCCTTCTCATCCAAGGCCCGCGCCGGATCCGGAAGGTGAGCATCCGGAATCACATCCCCATACAGCAGGACCTCTTCCTCCTGGTAGAATGCCAGGACCCCCTCCCCCAAGTCGCTGACCTCCCATCGCGGATCGTGGCGAGTAATCTCCTCTTCGAGGGATATCCCGCTTTCTTCTTTGTCCTTGTAATTGCTGATTTCGTCCCGGATGATCTCGTCGGCCAACCGATACATGGTGGCGTGTGAGAATTCTCCCTCCGGCTGGGAGCGGAACAGATCATAACCCCGCACGAGAACGTCGTCCACCACCTCGCCCGGCTTCAGGTGGTTCACAGGGATTTCCCCGGCGAGCTGTGAGAAACGAATCAGGCGTCTCACATGGCTGTAGAGATCCTGGAGAACAAGCCCGAGGCGAGAGACAAATCGCTCCCGCATCTCCTCTTCATCCACCGCCTCTTTGCTCCAACCGGACGCACCGCCAACCGCTTCCTGAATCGCCTGGCTCTGTTGCATGCTCTTGGCCCGGAGGTGCTCTTTTCTCACGACGGCTGACTGCACCTTGATCTGTTCCAGCAACGCCTGCTTCGCTTCTCTGACAAGGGATATCAGGGTGTGCCCCGTTCGCTCCACGATGAGGTTCTTTCCCGGCATTCGGAGGCTCAGCGTCAGACGATACGCGCTGTCCTTCTGCTGGGCCAGATGTACCCGGAGTCTCTTTTCCTCAGGCCGGAATCGGAACAGGACCTGCTTCAAACGAGGAAGGTATTCTTCCAGTTCTTTCTCCACGCCTTCCTTGGTTCGGTGGTGAATCCCCGGGGCATTCAGGATAATCTGCATCAGGGTCTCCTCCTTTCTGCACCATGTCTGCTGGGGCCGTCTCTTTTCGAGATGCCCATCTCCATTATAGAGAAAAGAAGTCGCTAGACAAACAGGTATTTCCGAATGCGGCAAAGCCGCAAGGGTTCAGGGGTCAGGGGTCAGGGGTCAGTCCCCGCCTCCCACCTGCCAACATGACCTTCCCTCAACATCTACGCAAGAAACGTGGATCTCTCGACGGAAAACTCTAACTGCCGGCCAATTCGGGCGGACGAGGCACGAAAAAAAAGAATCCCCGGCAGGCATTGCTCGCCCTCCTCCCGGGGATCCTCATTTGTCGCGTTGGAATCAACCGTGGAGACTAGTCCTCCAGGGATATGCACTGAGTCGGACAGCTATCAATGGCCTCCTGAATCAGATCCTCCGGACCTCCGGTCTCCATGATGACCTCTGCATAATCCGCCCCATCGTCCATCTTGAATACATCAGGGCAGACTTCCACGCAGGTTCCGCACGCCACGCACTCATCCGCATCGATTACGACCTTCTGTGCCATCAGTTCCTCCTTCTTGCGCTTAAGGATAGCTTGGTCAATATCTTTACCTTCTCACGAGCCGAAGCCTTGCGCAACGGCGAGAAAAGAATCTATATTAGTACCATATTTCCTGCACTTTGCCAAGGAGTCAACATGGACCGAGATACGAACGTCGTGCTCATCGGGATGCCCGGGGCGGGAAAGAGCACGCTCGGGGTTCTCCTTGCCAAGGAGCTCTCCCGTTCCTTCCTGGATACGGACATCTACATTCAGGCCCGGGAAGGCCTCGCACTTCAGTCGATCCTCGAAGAGCGGGGAGTCGACCACTTCCTCCAGGTCGAGGAATCACATGTCTTGTCTCTGAAACTGGAAAGGCATGTCATCGCAACCGGAGGAAGCATCGTATACAGTCCCAGGGCCATGGCCCATCTCAAGAACCGGGGCATCGCCGTCCTCCTGGAGCTGTCCCTGCCCCTGCTCGTTGAGAGGATCCAGGACATGGACTCGCGCGGAATCGCCATGGCCCCGGGCCAGGATCTGCGGAATCTCTACCGAGAGAGAGAACCCCTGTACGATCGGTATGCCGACATCCGCATCTCGTGTGATCACAAGGGACACGAAGCCGTTCTGCGGGAGATCCTGTCCCGTCTCGACGCATATTAGTGGCGAGTGGCGGGAAGGAGCCTCCAAACTCCTTTGGCTATTAGGTATTAGGTATTAGCCCGCCCCCATCCGCCTCGACGTGCATCCTGATGGGGTGGCGCGGGGCCTGACCCCCGACCCCTGACCCCTGACCCCTTTGTCCTTGACCCTTTTGCCTTTTACCTTTGGCCTGCGGCTTCGCCGCCTTAGGTATTATCCCTGTGTCTGTACGCAAGGGCTGCACGGATGAACTCCCGAAACAAGGGGTGGGCGTTCATGGGACGAGACTTGAACTCAGGATGGAATTGACAGCCAACGAACCACCGGTGATCCTTCAGTTCGATGACCTCCACGAGATCGCCTTTCGGGCTGAGTCCACTGCAGAGGAGCCCCTCTTTCGTCAAGGGTTCCCGGTAGGCGTTGTTGACCTCGAAGCGATGGCGATGCCTTTCCTGGATTTCCTCGCATCCATAAATGTTCTGGGCCACGGTGCCTTCCTGAAGGACACACGGGTACGCCCCCAGGCGCATCGTTGCTCCCTTTGTCGTAACGCCCACTTGGTCCGGCATGAGATCGATGACCGGGTGGGGGGTGGCAGGATCGAATTCCGTACTGTTCGCCTTCTCGAGCCCGCACACATCCCGGGCAAACGAGATGATCGCGGTCTGCATCCCGAGGCAAATCCCGAGATAGGGAATCCCGGCCTTCCTCGCATGCGACGCAGCGAGGATCTTCCCTTCGATCCCCCGGTCCCCAAAGCCCCCGGGCACCAGGATGCAGTCGAGGCCGTACAGGAGATCGCCGATCCCCTTTTGTTCCAACTCCTCTGAATCGATGAACTTTATCTCAACCTTGCTCTCGTTTGCGATCCCTCCATGGACGAGGGCTTCGTTCAAGCTTTTGTAAGACTCGACCAGGTCGACGTACTTGCCCACCATCCCGACGACGACATGATCCTTCGGGTTCTGAATTCGTCTGACCACCTCTTCCCACTTGTCCAGGCGGGGGGCCCCGGTCCAGATATTCAGGAACTCGATGATCTTGTCGTCCAGACCCTCCTGATGGAAGAGAAGAGGAACCTCGTAGACGCTGTCCACATCCATTGCCGTGATCACCGCATCCTTGTCCACGTTGCAGAACAGGGCGATCTTGGCCTTGATATCCTTGGACAGGAACTTCTCCGTGCGACAGAGAAGGATCTGGGGCTGGATACCAATCTCCCGGAGGGACTTGACGCTGTGCTGGGTCGGCTTGGTCTTCAATTCCCCGGAGGTGCGAAGATAGGGAACCAGGGTGAGATGGATGTAACAGACGTTCTCGCTTCCCAGGTCGCTGCGCAACTGGCGGATCGCCTCCAGGAACGGCTGTCCCTCGATATCCCCCGCCGTACCCCCGATCTCTACGATGGCGATATCTGCCATGCCCTCCAACCGAAGGATTCTCTCCTTGATCTCGTCAGTGATGTGCGGAATCACCTGGATCGTCTTCCCCAGGTAGTCTCCCCTGCGTTCCTTCTTGATGACCGCTTCATAAACCTGGCCGGTGGTGAAGTTGTTTATCTTGCCCAGGGAGGCCTTGGTGAACCTCTCATAATGGCCTAGATCCAAGTCGGTCTCGGCGCCATCGTCGGTGACGAACACCTCTCCGTGCTGGAAGGGGTTCATGGTGCCCGGATCCACATTGATGTATGGATCAAGCTTTTGAAGGGTCACCCGCAAGCCCCGGCTTTCCAGGAGGGCGCCGATTGCCGCCGATGCCAGCCCCTTCCCCAGGGAAGAAAGCACGCCACCCGTCGTGAAGATGAATTTTGTTCGCATGAAATCCCTTCTTCTTCTCGAACCTCAAGGGTCTCCGGACTTTTTTCCAGGGAAGAATATCCCTAACCAGGGGGCGCGTCAATCAAATGGAACAGGGGTCAGGGATCAGGGACCAGGGGTCAGCCATGCCCGCAAGGTTACA
>JAUWSZ010000269.1 GCA_030609865.1 bacterium
ATCGAGCGCCTTTGTGATCGCGCCGCCCACGATCACGATCGAAGCCCCGGCCTCCACCGCCTTTGCCGCCGTCTCCGAGTTGATGCCACCCGCCACCCCCACCGGAATGGAGATCGTCTCTGCCACCTTGCGGAGGGTATCGAACGGGTCTTTTCCTTCCATCTGCTCGTCGATGGCACAGTGGATCGTCACGAAGTCGGCCCCCATCTCTTCAACCTGCTTCGCCCTGGCGACCGGGTCCTCGACGGCAATCATGTCCACCACGATCTTCGCACCGTAGTTCTTCCCCGCCTCGATGCACTCCCGGATTGTGGCATCACTGGCCGCGCCCAGGACATCGACGATGTTCGCCCCGGCCTTGGCCGCAACTTCAACCTCTGCCCGGCCGGCGTCCATGATCTTCATGTCCCCCACGATGGTCGCGGCGGGAAACAGCTTTCTGAGTTCCCGAATCGCCTGAAGCCCTTCACTCTTGATGAGAGGCGTCCCGGCCTCGAGCCAGTCCACCCCGCCCGCCATCCCCTCCTTCGCGTTCTTCAGGGCCCGCTGCAAATCAACAAAATCCAGAGCCAGCTGCAAGATCGGCTTCATTTTCTCTCCTTCATTCGATCACCGCATGTCGAGGGGAAACGCCGCCCATGTCGATCGCGTCCTGGTAGAGGGCCAGGACAACCGCTTCCAGTAAGAGGAAGGACGCCTGCTCGAACAGGGAGCCGGACATTTGCACAGACTGAGGTTCAGACTTCCGACACAACTTCGTGGTGCCCGGAAGATGAATCGAGCCGTCCACCAGGGAACCGATGCTGGAATCGAGATTCCCCAGGATGCCGATGGTGTAGGTTTCCCGGCCCTTGGCACTCCTCACCGCCTCGAGGGTAGAGGGGGTTTCTCCGGAACCACTCAGGACGATCAGCAGATCTTCCCTCTCGAGGGCCGGCGTGGCGGTCTCACCGCAGAAGTGCGCCTGAGAGCCAAGATGCATCAGGCGCATGCAGAAGCAGCGAAGGATGAAGCCTGATCTCCCCTGGGCGGAGCAGAAGACATTTCGTGCCGTCAGGATCTTGCGCACAAAGGCATCGACCGCCTCTATGTCAAGATCCTTGAGAAGGCGCCTGTTCTCGTCCAGGATGGCATCGACCTTTTCCCTGATCTTCAGGTCTTCCGGCCCCGGGCGAGCCGAAAAATCGATCAGCAGCATTTGCGTGACCTCTCAGCAGTGGCGGTTGCGCATCACGAAAGCAAAGGGCATGTCGGACCGGAGACCGGGAAAGGAGAGGTGCAGGCCGTTTTCGAAAGGGACCTATCGGATGAAACAGGCCTTCCCGTCTCGGTCCGGCATCGACGGATCCAAGCGGTTTTCTGTTTCGGGCTGAATCGTATCCTCTTGTTTCTATTGCCTTAACCTTAGAGTATAAACCCGAATCTTGTCAAATGGAGTGGCTTCAGCTGTCTTCTGCCTTGAACAGCGAATACGTTCCCGTTGCCTTTGCGACGAGCCGCTCACCGTTTCTCACCTCTGATTCCAGAATCGCGATCCTCTTTCCTCGATGGACAACCCTTGTGTCACACGTGAGGCGTCCGGAGGAGACCGGTGCGATATAGACAATCTTGATTTCCACGGTCGCGCACAGTTCATCTTCGTTCAGGCAGGAGTAGGCCGCCCCGCCCATACCGGTGTCTGCCATGGCGTAGATCACTCCGCCGTGCACGACGTTGTGCGGGTTGAAGAGCCTCTCGTCGACTTCCAGGACGCCCCGGGTGAATCCGTCCTCGCTCCTGGTGAAGTCGAGCCCGATGAGCTCCCCGAAGGGGTT
Organism: bacterium; assembly: GCA_030609865.1. Next base: position 1,815 of record JAUWSZ010000269.1, read on the forward strand.
GAATCCTTTCGATCTCAATGGGAATTTCTTTGCCATCAGAAGGGTCTCCCCTGCAGGGTCTGTCAGATCGACTGGGCCCGTTGTGTCTGATGAATCGCCCTGGCTGCCCGGACGAGCTTCTCGAAATCTTCCGGAAGCAGGGACTGCGGGCCATCGGACAGGGCCTTGTCCGGCTCGTGATGGACTTCGACCATCAGCCCGTCGGCGCCGGCGGCCGCCGCGGCGAGCGCCAGGGTGCGGACCATCGAGCGAATGCCCGCGGCGTGGGACGGATCGGCAATGACCGGAAGATGGGAAAGGTTCTTCACCGCGGGGATCACCGCCAGGTCCAGGGTGTTCCGCGTGTGGTCCAGGTAGGTCCTGACGCCCCGTTCGCAGAGGACGACATCGTAGTTGCCTTCGGACAGGATGTATTCGGCGGCCATGAAGAACTCCTCGAGGGTCGCGCTCATGCCGCGCTTGAGGAGCACCGGCTTGCCGCACTGTCCCACGGCCCGGAGGAGGCGGAAGTTCTGCATGTTTCGCGCGCCCACCTGCACCATGTCGACAACCGAGTGGACCGCGTCGAGGGAACTCCGGTCGATGACCTCGGTAACGATCCCCAGGTCGGTCTCCGCTTTGACGTCCTTCAGTATGCCCAACCCCTTTTCCTGCATCCCCTGGAAGGAGTATGGAGAGGTTCGGGGCTTGTACAGGCCTCCCCGGAAGAGGGACGCCCCCGCCTTCCTGACATGCCGCGCAATCGTCATTGCCTGCTCGGCCGATTCGATGCCGCAGGGGCCGCCGATCAAGGTCAGCTCGCCGCCGCCGATCCTTGCCTTGTGGACCGCCACCGTCGTGTCTTCCGGCTTCGTCTCCCGGCTGACGAGCTTGTACGGGCGGCTGACGCGAATGCACTCAGAAACGCCGTCCAGCTCCTGGAAAGGGAGCGGGTCGATGGCGCCCTGGTTGCCGGTCAGGCCAACGGCCGTGCGCTGGGCCCCCGGAATCGAGACCGGGGTCAGGCCCAGGGCCCTGGCGACTTCCAGGACACGGTTGATTTGTTCGTCCGTTGCCGACTTGCGCATCACGATGAGCATGGCACGATTCCCCTTTGCGCGTGTGAACGATAGAATGATGGGTAAGGGTGGAATAGTCAATGGATTGATAGCCTGAAGAGTAAACTTCACGAAGGAGATGCCTGCCGTGACCCAGGACCTTTTGTTCTCTCCGATCCTAATCGGAAGCCTCGAGTTGCCCGGACGCCTGGTGAAGTCGGCCACGACCGAGGCGCGCTCGACCGATGACGGCTTCGTAACTGACGAACTCCTCGAGTACTACGAGCAGATCGCCCGGGGCGGAACCCCCCTGCTGATCACCGGAAACGCGTACTTCGATCTGTACTCGAAGGCGGCGCCCCGGCAGATCGGTGCGGATCACGACGACAAGATCCCTGGCCTCCGGCGACTCGTCGATGCTGTCCACCGTCACGGGTCGAAGATCTTCTTCCAGATCTACCACGTGGGCCGCCAGGCCATTCCCGGCTTCGTAGGAAGAAAGGATGCGGTATCCGCCTCACCCGTGCTCGAGCCCTCCCTCGGCGTGCGGCCCCGTGAGATCACCGGGGAGGAAATCCGGGAGGTCGTACGGGGCCTCGCCGATGCCGCCGTCCGAGGACAGGAAGCCGGGTTCGACGGGGTTCAGATTCATGCGGCACACGGCTACCTGATCAACGCCTTCCTCACGCCCCACACCAACCGTCGCACCGACGCGTACGGCGGCTCCTTCGAGAACCGCATACGGCTCCTGCTCGAGGTATACCAGGCCGTCCGCGAACGCGTCGGCCGTGACTATCCGCTCATCCTGAAGATGAACGGTTCGGACAATCTCCCCCTCCGCCGGGGGCTCAAGCCGGAGGACCTGGTGCGCGTCGCCCAGCGGATGGAAGCCGAAGGTGTTGACGCGATCGAGATCTCTGCGGGGCACTACGAATCGTTCTTCACCTTTGAACGCGGCATGTGGAAAGGATTCTTCTCGACGTTGACGACGATCGGTGTCGGCACGAACCTTCCCGGGTACCGACGCCTCCCGGTCCGTCTCCTGGCGCCGGTTCTGGATTGGGGACTCCGCCGGGTCGCAGGGTACCGGGAGGGATTCAACCTGCCCTATGCAAGGTCCTTCAAGGAGGCGCTGCGGATCCCGGTGATCTGCGTGGGGGGCTTCATCCATCGAGAGGCGATGGAAGATGCGATCGAGGACGGGGGGTGCGACATGGTCTCCGTGGCCCGCGCCCTGATCGCAGACCCTTTCCTGTCCAGGCACATGCAGGAGGGCGTTCAAGGGCCCCGGTGCGATTTCTGCAACGCCTGTTTTGCCCGCGGCGCCACCTGGCCCGTTGACTGCTACAATGAGGAGGTCCGCGCCCGCAAGGATCAGATGCTGGGCGCTGAACTCGGATGACAACGGCGCAACAGGAAAGGCGTGTCGCTGAGGCTCATCGAGTAGGTCACGTCGCGCACCTCGGTCTTTCCGAAGCCCCTGACATCATACGTAACCACTCGATAGTGCTCCGAGAACGCGGGCACCTGGTTGTACCAGAGATTCAGATTGTCCGTGTAGCCGTGGATCAGCACGAGGCCCTTCCCCTCTCCGGACGATTCGACATTCATTTCGATTCCATTGGCCCGTACCCGCATGGTTCTGCTCCCGGTGGATGTGAATTCGTTGATCACACAATCACGTGGTGGTCAAAGTATACCTTGACAGCACTCGTCGGCCAAATCTATGATCGATTTGCCGTGTTGATCGGGGACAAGGATCTGGCCGGGGCCATCGAGGAGATCAGCCGGAGGGAGATGGACGACCCTGAAAAGCTCCTGCACATAAGGGGCCTGATGGCGGCAAGGCTGGGTCAGAGCAGAAGGATCGGACGCCTTCCTTGACCCGAAATCACCCTTTACAATAAACTGCATCCGTCATTTTCCCACCGTTCCCGCTCTTCAGTGGGGAAGCCGGTGATGGCACGATCGAAGTCCGCACCCTGATCCTAACCTATCGACCGATTGGAGAAAGGTCCCTGATGGAGGAAAGAAGCGCAAAGGTGGCTGCCGCCCTGGCTGCCGCGGCAGAGCGAAGCCTGGGCGGCTCCGTGAAAATCGAGAACCTGGGGCCCCTCTCCGGTGGCGCCTCTGCAGAAACCTGGACCTTTGACGCAGAGTGCCGCGGCGAACGGCATGAACTCGTCCTGCGACTGGCTCCCCCCCAGAAGGACAGCA
>JAUWSZ010000661.1 GCA_030609865.1 bacterium
GCAGAAGCATGACCCTCACCTGCAGCCCCTCCAACTGGAGAAAGTCTCCTGCCGAAAAGGCCGGGTTGTCCGCTACCCTGAGACCGCGAAGCTCTGCCCCGAAGCCGCTCAGCACGGTCAACTCGATATGTTCGAAGTCCACCTCACGAGGGACGTAAGGCTTGATCTTGGAGAGAATCGTGCCCTTGTACTGGTCGAGGTCGATCAAGAACGGCGCCAGGACCGCTACGAGGAAAACCAGAATCAACAGGACGCCCAGAACGATGCCGATTCTCTTCATCGGTGTTTCTCCCTTGCGATCGCCCGTTCTCGAGTGGTTTGTACAGGGTGGGCAACAGGAAAAACGTATCACCCGCTCACAGGGTTTGCAAGGAAGCGGCCGCTTCGTTCAGGCGGCCCTCCCCGGCCATGCCTTTCCCAGGAACCGCTTCACATTCTCCGTTGTCCATTGATTCAGCATCGACGCCCCTTTTTGCAACCTTGCGAAATATTTTCACTTTACAGGCCCGAAAACCTGGAAAAGTTTTTCGGGCCCGACTCGTCTCATTTCCCTTCGCCCCTTTGCAGGGCGGCAACCGGGGGACGACCCGGAAATCCGACCGTTCCTGGAATATCCTACAACACGGCGTCATCGCTACATTTTTTCGACCCTCCCTCCCTCATGAGCGGTGTGTTTGGGGGCCATCGTCAGCACGAGAGAACGGGTCAGAGAAACGAACGCTTCTCTGGCATCCTTCTTGCTCATTTCGAACAGATCCAAACGAAACAGGCGTGGACGCATGTGCAAATTTCGGGGGGCAAACACGACATGAAGGCAGAGCAGCCCCGAGTGAAATCGGAGCCCGTTTCCAGATGGTTGGTCTGGACAGCGCTCCTCCTCCTGTTTTCCCTGCCCCGGGCCCTTCAGGCCGGGTCCACGGAACTCGCGTCCGTTCAAACCGCCATTCAGAAGAGCGGTGCCCGTTGGACGTCCGGGGATACCCCCATCAGCCACCTGTCCCCTGAGGAGAGGCGAAAATACCTTGGGGGCAGACCGTCTCTCATGCCTCCCCCGGAGTTGACCGCCTCTTCCGCTCGGAAGGCGACGAACCTGCCGAGGCATCTCGACTGGAGGAACACCCAGGGAGCCGACTGGACAACCCCTGTGAAAGACCAGGGCCCCTGCGGGAGTTGCTGGGCCTTTTCCTCGGTCGGGACCATGGAGTCGGTCATCGCGATCCGGGCGAACAACCCCGCCCTGGCGCTCAACCTCTCCGAGCAGTACGTCCTCTCGTGCAGCGCAGGTACCTGCGACGGTTGGTGGATGCGGCCTGCCGCAGACTTCCTGAGAACCTCCGGGGCCGTCGATGAAGGCTGTCTTCCGTACACCGGCGAGGAATCCAACCGGTGTTCCGATCGATGCACGGACTGGCCGGATCGTGTCTGGAAGATCGACCAGTGGCAATCGGTCCCGAACGACGTGGAGGCGATCAAGAGCGCACTGAATCAGCAGGTCCTGACCACCGCCTTCGATGTCTACACGGATTTCTACTACTACACGGGCGGCGTGTACGAGCATGTCTGGGGCGAGTACGAAGGGGGCCATGCCGTTGTCCTGGTCGGATACGACGACATCGAACATGCATGGATCGTGAAGAACAGCTGGGACACCTCCTGGGGAGAGGAAGGGTATTTCAAGATCCTCTGGGGAGACAGCGACATCGGACGGGACGCCCTCTTCTTCGAGTATTCCAATCCCTGTGACGACGACGAGGATGGTTACCTGGATCCGTCCTGTGGTGGCGAGGACTGCGACGACGAGGACCCCCTGGTCCATCCGGGAGCAGAGGAGATCTGCGACGGGAAGGACAGCGATTGCGACTCCCACCTCCCTGTCGACGAGGCGGACGAGGATGGGGATGGGTGGCCCCTCTGCAACGATTGCGACGACGCCGATGCCGCGATCAGCCCGGGGGAGGTCGATCTCTGCGGGGACGGAATCGACAATGACTGCAGCGGTGCGGCGGACGACAAGGACCTGGACAAGGACGGGGACCTGGACATGGCATGCGGCGGAACGGATTGCGATGACGGCAACCCGGCGACGTACCTCGGCGCCCCTGAGATCTGCGACGGGTTGGATAACGACTGTGACGGGAACCTCCCGCAATCCGAACGCGACGTGGACGAGGACACCTGGCTGATCTGCGCAGGGGACTGCATGGACTGGTACGCCAGAGTCCATCCCGGCAACACCGAAGCGTGCGACAACTGGTTGGACGATGACTGTGACGGGGGGATCGACGGCCAAGACATCGAGTGCGAGTTCAGCGCTGCAGGCTGGTCGGCTGCCAGCCCTGCCGACGCAGCCTCTCTTCAACCGGTTTCCGGCCCACCCTCGCTCCCCGCATCCCGGATCGGCAACACCGCCCTCTGGCTTCTCCTCCCCCTGGCTTCCTTCGGAATCGGAAGATGGCTGCAGCGGAGACAACGGGATAAGCGGTAGTACCGCGCCTGAAGAGTTGGGGTCAGTTCTCGTGCCCGTGTGCGTGCCCGATCAAGTGCAAAAGCAGGTATTAGGTATTAGGTTTTAGGTATTAGCCCACTCCTCTCAACCCTGTTTCATGGCATCCCGGGGAGGGGGCCGGGAGCTAATACCTAATACAGTGAGCTAACAGGCAAGATAGACAGGAGGAGGAGGAGGACGATTGACAGTCCTGGCAGGGGTACGGGTTGGGAGCTAATACCTAATACCTAATACCAAGGGGGAATTGGGCGGGGGGGAGACCTAGAC
>JAUWSZ010000241.1 GCA_030609865.1 bacterium
GGCAACGACCTCTTTCACCTTCGAGGCATCCTCGAAGTAGTGCATGTGGTAGACCCCTTCGAGGGCGACGCCGGATATGGGGGGCACAAACGGCCTTGCCCCCGCGGCCAGGACGAGCTTGTCGTAGGACAAGCTTCGTTTCTCTCCCTTAACCGCGTGCTTCGTCTCGACGATCTTCTGCTCCCGGTCTATCTTCGTAGCCTCGGTTTCGGTCAACGCCTCGAAGCCCTTCACCTTCTTGAAGAACCCGACATCCCTCTTCACGCCCACTGGCGTCTCCAAGAGCTCCTCCACTCGGTCCACATCACCGGACACGTAGCACGGCATCCCGCAGGCGCCGTAAGAGAGGACACTCCCCTTGTCGACCATTGTAATCTCCGCCTCGGGGTCGAGTCTCCGAAGCCTCGCAGCTGTCTTCGGGCCGCATGCCACACCACCGATGATGACAACTCTTTTCGGTTCTTCCATCGTCTTGACTCCTGTCTTCTTCGGGTTGTCTTCTCTCATCACCTTGTAGGAAGCGATTCAGAATATTAGGAGATCAAAATTGGGAAGAGGTTTCCATTCTTATTTCATGGTTGTTCAGCTGGCTTTTCGGGAGCAGCCCCTCGGGGCCCGCACGAGAGGGCCGGGAGACTTGCGACCAGCTCCCCGGTCACGAGTTTGAGCCTTGCGAGGGTGATCCGCAGATCGTAGACGGCCCTCAGCCATTCGAGCCTGGAGCTCGAGACGACAAGTTCAGCCTTCTCGAGTTCCACCACATTCGTGAGCCCCTCTCCGTATCGTTTACGGATGATCCGAAGGCTTTCCTCAGCATGGCTCACCCTCTCACGAGTCACCAGCAGGCTCTCCCTGCCGGTCGTTACGCCCACCACGGCCTCCTCGATCTCGAGGATGAGCATGTCCTCCAGACCCCGAAGTTCATGCCTGATCATCTCCTGGCCGCTCTTGGCCTCCTTCAGATCGGCCTTGTCCGCCAAGCCTCGGAAAAGATTCCACTCGATTCCCAGCCCGAGCAGGTACGAACCCTCCTGATTCGATGCGAAATTCGGGGAATTCCACTCGTAGCTCGCCTCCAGACCAAAGGTGGGCAGGAACTTCCCCTGCGCCGCCTTCACAGCCGCCCCCGTCGCGTGCCAGCGCACCTTGAGGCCGACGAACTCGGGCCGGTTCTCCTTCGCGACGATCAGCAAATGCTCTGTATCAAGATCGGGGATCTGTTCCGCTCCCGGGGGGCACAGAGTAGCCACTTCCCAAACTCCATCCTCGCTCGCTCCGATCAACACCTTCATCGCTCTTTCCGCAATCCGGGTCCTCCCTCGTGCCTTTACGAGCTGGTTGTGAAAACCAGCCTTCTGAACCTTCGCGGAAAGAAGATCCGAGCGAACCACTTCCCCCTCCTGAAAGCGCAATTCGATTTGCCGAAGGCTTTCTTCGGATGTCTTCAACGCCATCTCGGCAACCTTTTCGCTCTCCCTTGCCAGCGAGAGGCCCCAGTACGCCTCGATCGTACGGAACCCGACATTGGCCCTCGCGCCCTCCACGTCCCACTCGGATGCCTTCCGGTCGAATTGTCTCATCGCGCGATGTCGATGAAGCCTTCCCCCTTGAAAAAGAGGCTGGGTGACCGTAAATTTCGTCCTCCAATTGTCCGTCGAGTCGGGATTGTTCAGGCGATCGATGGCAAAGTCCTCCATCGTGAACTTGCGCTGATTGAGTTTGCTCCCGAAGACGGCTACGGGCTGGTCGCTCCGCAGGTAGGATTCCTCGAAGTCGAGGCGCGGCATGAGTGCGGACAGGCCTTTCTCCTCCCGAGCCTCCGCGCCCTCCAACCCCTTCTCAGCGGCAGCAACCACGGGGGACTTCGCAAGGGCCCTCCGTACGGCGTCATCCAGTGCAAGGGGCTCCGCGTACAGGCCCTTCGCTGAAGTCACGACCAGAAGGAGGACCCATGCTATCATGATTACTTTCCTTCCTGCTCGCTTCTGCTTCATCTCTTTTCCCTCGCCTCCTCAAAGAGGACGTCCCCTAGAATGGCTTATCTAATCTGAATCCTCAAAAGGATCTCTCCGAGTTGTGGCTCCTCCATGACAACACGCAGGAGGGTCCCATCTTCCATCCCTGCCGGTATCGCGAGCAAAAGGCCCGAACGATCGGAGCCGCGCTGCACATAGATCGTGCGTTCGCATCCGCGAGCCGCCTCTTGAGGACTGAGCTTCAGAATCACGTCCTCGGAAAGCCCGAAAAAGGACCGGCCCCCAAAGGACTCTGAAAAATCCCCGAAGAACCCACCCATGGAAGATGCGTAGCGCCGCCTTCTGCAGCCCCCTGCTCTCGCCCCGCGGCATCTCCCGAAGGCTCCATCCGATCGACCGGAACGACCCGAGAATCCGAAAGGAGACCTGCCGTCCGCCAGGTGAAGGTCATACAACCTGCGGCTTCGCTCGTCCCCCAGGACCCGGTGAGCTTCATTGATCCGTTTGAACCTCTCTTCTGCTTCCTCGTCACCGGGATTTCGGTCCGGGTGCCATTGGAAGGCGCCTTTCCGGAAAGCCCGCTTGATTTCCTCCGGTTTCGCCTGAGGGCTGACGTTCAGCACCTCGTAAAGATTCCTGCCTTTGTCAGTCGATTTCATACGCAATATGGATTCCTTGGGTGCTGCGGGAAGAACCTCAAAGGTAGATCTTCTTCGGTTTCCAATCTTTCCCTTCGAAATGCAGAAGCTTTTCGGTCAATGCGCCCGTGGGACAGACCAGTACGCAGGCAGCAGAATATACCAGAGTCCCTACAGAAAGCGAAGCTCCTCCACATTTCCTGGCGGGCAGGCAAGAAGAGGGGTGCGGCGGTCTGCCGCATCCGTGACTGCATGCAGACCGCCCTATAAAGAACGGGGAAAAAAGGAAAGGGGGAAGTGGCTAACAAGAGTCAGACTGCGCCTTCAAGCGGTTACTCATCGCTTGACTCCATGGCCTGCAGCCTCTTCTCGATGTCCTCCAGGTTTCCCTTGAAGTACTCGGCCTGCTGTTTCAACACCTCCAACTCTTCGGCCTTGCTCATGCCGGTTCCGTACACAGGCGCGGCCACACCAGGACCGGGAAACGACCCAAATCGCGCCCAACCCGGCATGCCTGTAGCCCAGTACATGTTTCTCCAACCTCGGCCACCACCACGACCTCCGAAGCCTCTGCCACCTCTACCACCCCCACCACCTCTACCACCCCCACCAAAGCCTCTTCCCAGGATGGGGTTGGCATACCCCGGCATTCCGAAGCCGCCGCAGAAACCGGCGCCCCTGCCTGTCATCGACCCCTGTCCCCAGGGGCCTGTTCCGTCACCTCGTGGCATAATGAATCACCTCCTTTCGATCAGTCACTTCCCCTTCCTTCTTGTCTTCCTTCTAGTCTTCTTGCCTCTATCGAGCCCCGCGTCGACCTCCTCCCCTGCCACCCCGCCCCCCACGGTATCCCTTACGATGTCTCCAACCCGCTCCACATCCGGGCATCCGATACCTTTCTTCCATGATTCTCCCTCCATGGTGCGCATCCATCACATCCTCGACATCTCCCACCACACCATCCACCACCTGAATGCCCGCACTGCGGAGCAGCGAGGAGCACGAACCACTGATTCCCGCACAGAGCAGGCACTGCACACCCACTCGCTTCAGGAGCGTTACCCTCTGAACTTCGTTCATTCCCTCCAGCAGGAGGCTGCCTCGATCGGCCCTTCCGGAATCCCCGACTTCGACGATCCGAACGCGGGATGTCACATCGAACAAGGGTGACACGCGCTTCTGGTGAACCGGAACTGCCAAAATCATCTCTTCCACACCCCCTGACACAAACAACGGCAACAATCTGCAACGATTCTTCGTTTCCAATACGGGGTACTACAAGGGGCATGCCAAAGTCGGATCAAGGAAGGAAGAAGGGTTCTAACTTTCTGAATCGATTATTTTTTTCGGAGGTTGGTGCCGTCTTCCCAGGGGCACACGGGAAAGGCATCCAGGTTCGTTTTGTTCCTAACTAGTGCATCTTATGGAACAATTCGCACCTTTTCTCTAGCACGCTCGCCCTCGAGGGCTCTGGAAACCTCCTAAAGTCATGCGGTCGCTCTCAATTGCCTCGGATGAGGGATCCCGAGACGGATCATCTTTCTTCGCAGGGTGTTCTTGTCGACCCCGAGTTCGCGGGCGGTAGCCACAATCCTGCCCCGGTTCCGCAGCAAGGCCTCTTCGATCGCCTGCCGTTCTGTGTCTCGCAGGGTCACAACCGCAGGGAGAGTGGGCCCCGGCGCCCGGCCACCGGCCAGGTTATCCCGCACGTGCTCGGGCCGAATCGACTCCCCGGGGGGGCACAGCACATAGGCCACCTCGATTGCATTCTCCAGTTCTCTCACATTGCCTGGCCAAGGATGGTGGATCAGCATCGCCAATGCCTCTTGAGAGAGGCCTTGTACCGTCTTTTCGTTGATCCGCTGCAATCGGCCGAGAAAGTGCTCAACGAGAAGCGGGATGTCTTCCTTGCGCTCTCTCAGCGGGGGGAGGCTCAGTCGCATCACGTGGACCCGGTAGAACAGGTCTTCGCGAAACCGGCCTTCTTCCACCTCCCTGCGCAGATCCTTGTTGGTGGCTGCGACAACGCGAACCTCTGCCTTCTCCGGGCGGATAGAGCCAAGAGGTTCGAAGGTCTTCTCCTGCAGGACCCGCAGAAGCTTGCCCTGTGTGGACGGGCTGACATCCCCGATCTCATCCAGAAAAAGGGTCCCCCCCCTTGCCTGTGCGAACCGGCCGGGCTTGTCCTTCTTCGCATCCGTAAAGGCACCGGCCTTGTAACCGAAGAGCTCGCTCTCCAGTAGCGTATCCGGCAGGGCCGCGCAGTTGACCGCGACAAACGGACCGTTGCTTGCCAGGCTGAGCCGGTGAATCGCCCTGGCTACCAGTTCCTTGCCCGTACCGCTCTCCCCTTCGATCAGGACCGTGCTCCCGCTCTCCGCGATTTGGGGAAGCAGGGCGAAAATCCGGTGCATCCCCTCGCTCTGGCTGACCATATCCTCGAAACTGTAATCCTTGCGCAGGGCTTTTCTCAGCTCTTCGACCGTGGAAAGGTCTCGAAAGGTCTCGACCCCTCCCACGGGCTGTCCGTTTCCGTCCCTTAGGATCGCCGTACTGACCTGAATCGGGATCTTCTTTCCATCGGCTCGGACGATGTAGACGGGCTTGTTGATGATCGGCTGATCGGTCTGGAGGGTTTTGCGCAGTACGCAGTCGGTCTCGCAAACGTTGGCCCGGAAGACC
>JAUWSZ010000296.1 GCA_030609865.1 bacterium
CACGCCTGAGAAGGTGGAAAAGCTCTCCCGTGTCCCGGCAGCGAATATCCGGGAAGCGGCCCGTCTCTTCGGCTCGCAGGGCCCGACGCTGAGCCTGTGGACAATGGGGCTCAACCAGCGAACCCGGGGCGTGTGGGCGAACAACCTGGTCCACAACCTCCACCTGATTACCGGGAACATATGCAAGGACGGAGCCGACTCCTTCTCCATCACGGGCCAGCCCAACGCATGCGGCGGCGTGCGGGAGACGGGCACGCTGTGCCACCTCCTGCCCGGGACCCGACCCGTTAAGAGCGAAGCCGTACGGACGCAGGTCGAGAAGGCATGGAAGATCCCCAAGGGGGTCATCGATCCCAAGCCCGGATTTCACACGATGAAGATGTTCGACAACCTGGGAGGAGAGCAGGACAAGAACAAGCCCATCAAGGGGATGCTGGTGTGCACCACCAACCCGGGCCAGTCTCTGCCCAACGCGAACAAGTACTTCAAGGGCATGAAGGATGCCTACCTTGTCGTACTGGACATTTTTCCCACCCGGACCACGCAATTCGCCGATGTGGTTCTTCCTGCCGCCTTCATTTACGAGAAGGGAGGCGTGTTCGGGTGTTCCGAGCGGCGCAGCCAGCTGACGTCCAAGTGCGTCGAACCGCCGGGAGAGGCAAAGCCGGACCTGTGGATTGCGGCCCAGATCGCCAAGCGAATGGGTTTCGAGAAGCTCATCCCCTGGAACATGGGCGACCCGGAGAAGGCCTACGCCATGGCCTGGGACGACTACCGGGAATGCGTCAAGAACACGGAGCACACTCTCTACGGAATAACGCGCGAAAGGCTTGCGGAACTCGACGGCGGGCTCCAGTGGCCCTGCCCGGACGTGAAAAGCCCGGGGACGGAGAAGCGGTATGTTCGGGGCAAAGACCCGATCATGGAGTTGCCCCACATCGTGAAGGTTCCGTCGCAGGCAATGATCTACTTCTACGCGGACAAGAAACACGAAGGAAAGGCAAACGTCTTCCTCCGGCCGTACAAGGGGCCGGAAGAGCCCCCGGACAAGGAATACCCCTTCTTCCTGACGACAGGCAGGGTCATCGAGCAGTGGCACTCCGGTACGATGACCATGCGGGTTCCGGAGATCGCCCGCTCCCAGCCGAACGCCTACGTGGAGATCAACCCTGAGGATGCGAAGGAATACGGGATTCGGAACGGTGACATGGTCAAGATCACGAGCCGAAGGGGGTTCAACCTCTTGCCGGCCCATGTGGTCAAGAGGTCTCTGCCCGGGATCCTCTTCGTTCCGTGGTTCGACCAGGAATGGGACCGGATGATCAACCGTGTCACGATCGACGCCTTCGATCCCGGCTCAAAGCAGCCTGAATTCAAGATCTGCGCCGTGAAGATGGAGAGGGTCGGTGATCCCAAAGACGTTGCGGACATGAAGATCATATCCAGCCTGGATGCTGCGTTTCCCAAGGAAATCAGCTGACCACCGGCAGAGCCGATGGGTTGAGGCAGGCCCCTAGAAGGGGCCGTCTGGAAATCGTGCCCGTGTACGTGCCCGTCGCTCGTCCTCGTCCTCGTCCTCGTCCTCGATCTTGGCTGTTAGCAGTTAGCTTTTAGCTGTTGGCTCCCAACCACTCCCCCCAACGGGATGCACGAAAAATAGGGGCGGGGTGGGCTAATAGCTAAAGGCAAATAGCTGACAGCCAAGAATCGGGCACGGGCACCGGCCTTCGGCCTGGGCACGGGCACGAATTCTCGCTGGAATCGAAAGAAGGGCCCTCGTCCGTATGGGGCCCTTTTTGATTACAGGGGACCATTTCCCTATTCTGGCATGGGAGGGTGAGTTCATGATTATAACCGGCAGCGTGATCTTGATAGAGCCCGGTTCCGATCGGGAGGTGCTGCAAGCGCTGGAAGGGTTCCCGGAAGTGACCTTTCAGGTGAAATCCGAGTCCGGGACCGAGCTGGTGGTCAATTTTGAAGCCAATGACCATGAAGCCCTGGAGGGCATCTGCGAGAAACTGAAAGAGCAGATTCATCAGATCATTGACATCACACACATCTACATGAACTTTGAAGAGGAAGTGGAAAAGGCCCTCTCAGGAGAGACGGATTGATTCGCTTGGGCCACACCTATCGCGAGAATCATCTTCGGCCTCCCGGCGCAGTTGAAGAAGAACGATTCATGGCGCTCTGTATCCGCTGCAATCGCTGCCTGGAGGTTTGCCCCTACGGGTCTATCAGGCGGGCGGGCTGGGGCCTTACCCTCGGGACCCCTTTTGTTCTGCCCGAAACCAAGGCCTGCTATCTCTGCATGGCGTGTACCGCTCTGTGCCCCACCGGCGCGCTCGACAACAGGCTTGCGGATCCGGAAGAGGTACGGATGGGCAAGGCGAAAATCGACCCCGACATCTGCTACAATCACCTCTTCTTCGACGCGGATGTTCTCCCCGAGGACGCGGGCAGCAGGATCGGCGCCCTCTGCAACACCTGCTACAATGTCTGCCCCTTGCCGAACGAGGCGATCATGCTGAAGAACAACCTGTTGCCCGTTGTTCTGGAAGGCTGCGTCGGGTGCGGCATATGTGTGGAGAGGTGCCCTACCCGGCCTAGACGCGCCATAAACGTGGTTCCTACCGGGATGGGGATAACCGATGAGGCCGGGTTCCACTTCCGCAAGGCACGCAAACACTATGAAGAGGTCTCCGAACAGGTAGAGACCGATCCCAACCAGCCCCTGAGAGGCATTGACCTCCTGGAACGCAAGCAGAAGATCGACGGGTCAGGGTCCACCCCTGAGTTCGATTTCCCCTATGAGCTGGGAGAGGGAACAGAGGATTGGGAATGATGTTCAGGCCCTACAGAAGAACCGTACAGCTCGCATTCTTTGCCCTCATGTTCGCGATCCCCGTGCTGAATGCGTATGAGATCTATACGATTACGGGTACATTCTATGCCCTTCAGGTGGGCGGGCTCGGGGTTTCGGATCCGGCCGCCATCCTCCAGACAATCTTTGCCTCAGGCGAATTTGCTCTCCCCATATTGAGCGCCCTGTTGTTTCCTGTGCTGTTTGCCCTGGTGCTGGGGAGGGTGTGGTGCGGTTGGATGTGTCCCTATCATCTTCTGTCCGACGGGGCCTTTCGGCTTCGTACCGTGCTCCGGACGAAGCTCCTGGGGAGGCTCGAGGCAGAGACCCTGGCTGTTCCGGCTGCCCTGAAGGCCAACCTCTGTCGCTACGCCTTCCTGTTAGCCGGAACCGCTGCCGCAGGGGCGGTCGGGATTCCGGTTCTGAACTTCGTGAGTGCCCCGGGGATCCTCAGCACAGAAGCCCTGATACTCGTGAGACAACATACCCTGTCCGTGGAGTTCGGATTCATCGCCGCGATCTTTCTGGTGGAATTGCTGTTCTTTCCCCGGTTCTGGTGCCGCCTGTTTTGTCCCACAGGTGCATGTATCTCACTCATCCGCGCCCCCTTTACTCTGAGAATCCGCGCAAAAGCGAAGAACCCGAAAGCCCCCTGCTGCAAGGAAAATGCTTGCTCCGCCGTCTGCCCCATGGGCCTGGCGCCATACCGGGAGGGCGCAGATCTTCTGTGCACCAACTGCGCCCGATGTGTCGACGCCTGTCGCGACGGAGAGGGGGCGAAAATGCTTGGATTCGAAGGATTCTCTCCACCGTAAGAGCTTTTTCAATTCTTAATCTAGGCGTTCTTCCCGACATATCATGCCTTCAGGGGATTGATTACGTGGAGCTCTGAAAACTGAAGGAAATCTGCATCGGCTGTGTAAATCTTCCGGATCCCGTGCTCGCGCATGAGAACGACGGTACGGATGTCAAAAAAGATGTTGCCAGCCGGATAGTTGATTCCGGCGAGAACCTGTTTGAGGATATCCCAGTGGCTCGCTCCGGCTTCCAGAATCTGGAAATTTGGATTTTGCAGAAACGGTTGAAGAAACTTGATGGCCTGCCGCCAGGTCAATGGGCGGTGAAAAACCCTCGGGTGTGTCGTAACACGCAGGAATTCATATAGGATGCCCTCGGTCAAATACCACCTGTCGGCGCCTTCTCCTGCCGCTTTCAGAAAAGCGGTGGTGGCGCCATGTTCCTCGGCATCCCTGTTTGCCGCATAAAGAAGGATGTTTGTGTCAATGACGCCTGCCATCAGGAATCCATCAAGGCCTCAAGCGCATTTCGGTCCGCCATGTTCACGCGAGGGCTTCCCATGGAAAAGGAACACAGACTGAAATCCTTCTTGGGCTTCTTCCTCCGCCGCATGAGGCCTTCAATGAGAAGCTCGTTGACGATCTGAGATAACTGCCTGCCTTCACGACGGGCCAGATCCCTGACACCCTCGATGCATGCGTCTTCTAGTATGAGAGTCGTTCTTTTCATAATCATATATACATACATGAAAAACATACAGATGTCAATAGTGTTTTCTGAAAAAAAGGGGACGTTGTTTAAGGTGAACAAAGGGGGACGTTGTTTAATTCGTTAACTTTCGGATGGCACTCGAGATCGCTGGTGTGGTTACCCCGAGCAGACGGGCTGTGTCTGCCATGGACATTTCTTCTTCAACCACCAAGACAATAGCAATCCTACCCCTGAGTTTGGAGACGAGCCTTCGTGTCGACCCTCTGCGTATCTCTTCCACCGGCACTCCTTCACCTTCGCACATTCTCGAGATGATCTGCCTGGCCCTTTTCTTCCTGTTCCCTGGAAAGACCAAACTACTGCATTTGGCGTACCACGCTCCCGGCGACTCTAGTCCCTCTTGGGGCGCAGTCGCTGTTGTGTGTGGGCGTTGTGGGCGGGAAGTCAGGAAAGCAGCGAAGAAGTTAACGAATTAAACAACGTCCCCTCAATCCGGCTTAAGCGGAAAGAGGGGTTAGGGATTAGAGAAGCG
>JAUWSZ010000666.1 GCA_030609865.1 bacterium
AACCGAACCCCGTGACGAACGACATCCGTCTTGAGGAGTATGCTGGTCGGCAATTCCGGGAATGTCTCGTTCAGTGAAGCAATCCTCTCCTTTCCGCAAAGCCTCTTGTTGCCTTCCGTCTCCATGACAAAGCCCTCCTTGTTTATGGAATCAGAAATCTGTCCAAGTTTCCTCTCTGCCGGCAAATAACGCCTCCGGGTCGTCGACCCACTGGCGTGGGTCCGTGGTCTCTCGAATACAATGGTATTATCGATCTGTGGGTGATTTCAAGGGAAAACTCATGCTTGTAGGGGGATTCATGCCCCCCGGCTTCAAGCCGGGCTTGACCCATCCGACATCCTTGGCCTATGTTCCGTTCTTGTTCTCTCAACGGATCAACTGGGAGACACTGCACGACCCCGGAATCGCCATCCTGCTCGACCCTTTGCATGCCATGGACTGTCCGTATAGAATCTTGGATCCAGACGCTTCGCTCGAATCTTGCTAATGGGGTGATATGCAAATGTGGCTCGGTTCCGGCAAAGAGATGCCATTCACTGCTATCCTGGGTTCCCTCTCCGATTTTCGTGGGCTCCGTCTCTCCCTCCCCCAAAGTCGCCCGGCGCAAATCTCCGAGGGAACCCGGGACAGCAGCGGCCACTTGAACTCTGCCAGGAAAACATAGCCATGGTTTACTGTCCGTCTGCTAGTCCGCAAAGCGTTGTGCCGCTGACCTCTGGAGGGCCTTCGTGTCGTCGGTAGCAGCCAAGAACAAGACCGAGTTCCGCGGATATTTCCCGGGCGCTATCGGCATGATCACCGAGGCCCACGCCGTTTACTACCATGAGCACTGGGGCTTCGACGTCTCTTTCGAGACCCAGGTCGGCCGGGAGTTGTCCGAGTTCATCGATGCCTTCCAGGAAGGTCGAGACGGAATCTGGGTCGCCACGGTCGGGAACCGATTCGCGGGCTCGGCGGTCATAGACGGCCGGCAGGCATCCACCGAGGGGGGCCGCTTACGCTGGTTCATCGTCGTCCCGACGTTCCAGGGCACCGGCCTGGGCAAGGCATTGCTCGCCCGCACGGTCGATTTCTGCAGGGAAAGGGACTGCCCCAGGGCCTACTTGTGGACCTTCAAGGGCCTGGATGCGGCTCGTGCCCTTTACGAGCGTGAGGGTTTTCGTCTTTGCGAAGAGCACGTCGTCGACCAGTGGGGGCAGAACATCACCGAGCAGAGGTTCGAGCTCAACCTGCCCGGTCCGGAGCAGGATTCATAGCAGAACAAAATCGCGTAGAGAGGATCCCTGTCATGGAAAGAAGATACCAGGGTGTATACCCGGTCGTTTTCACCCCGCTGACGACTGACGGTGCAATCGACGTGCCGGCATTGCAGAAGACCGTCGAATTCCTGATCGACAAAGGCGTGCACGGCCTTCTGATCCTCGGGAGCAACGGTGAGTCCCCCTTTCTGACCGATGCCGAGAGAAGACAGGTCATCACGGCATCCACGGAGGCCTGCAGCGGGCGCATACCGGTCCTTGTCGGAACCACGTACATGGGCACGGATCAGACCCTCGAACTCGGAGCGTTTGCCCGCAAAGCGGGCGCAGACGCCCTCCTCTCGGCCCTGCCTATATACTACCCCCTGGAAGAGGAAGATGTGTTCGACCACTATCGAGTCTTATCGGAACGGCTCGACATGCCGATTCTCTACTACAATTTCCCGATGGCGACGCATCTGACCCTGTCTCCTGAGCAGATTCACCGCCTGTCCACGATCCCGAACATACGAGGCGTGAAGGAGTCGATCGCCGACCTGGACGAGCTGGCCGGGCTGGTCGAACTGACGCGGGATACATCGTTCGACGTCCTGACAGGGACCTCGATCAATTTCTTCTTTGCCCTCCAGAGCGGCGCCCACGGGGTCATTTGCCCGCTGGCGAACCTGATCCCCGACACGCTCGTGTCCCTCTGGGATGCCTTTCACGAGGGGGACAGGAAGAAGGCGGAAGAGATCCAGTTCAGCTTTCCCGAACTCGTCACCATCTTCGCGAGCACGATGAGGCCCCACGCGATGATGAAGGAGGCCATGCGGCTCCTGGGACACGACATGACCCCGGTCGTAAAGAGCCCCTTGCCCCAACTAACGGACGAGCAAGGGGAGTTCGTCAGGGAAAATCTGATCAAGGCGGGGATGATCGAGGGATGACCTAGTCGTCCAGGGCCGGACAGGGGAAGTCGTCGGGAACGCATGTTTCGTCCGGTTCGTCTCGCCTGCAGAAGGTGCCGTCCCAGGTGGTAATCGACATAACATCGCTTCCCATCGGGATGATGCCGCCGATAACCGTCCGAAAGATGGAATGAGGCGTAACCAGCCTCGCCCTGGCCCCGATGAAAGGGGTCCCAACGGCTTCTTTTGAGGCACTCCCTGACTCCGGGTTGGCAACCCGGCAGATTGCCCTGTACGTTGTCGAGGCGGGAGGGCTGTAAGTCCCGGGAGGCGCATCCTGCGGAGGGGGTGGTTTGAGGTTGTTCTGATAAGGGATTGTCAGCACGATCGTACCTGTGGGGGAGGCCGCCGAAACGCTGAGCGAAGTCTGCCAGGAGACAATCCTCCAGGCAGGCAGGGGCCCGGGCCTTTCTTCCACCACCATGCTCGTCTCTGAAAGCGCACCCACCCGTCCTCCCCGTGAGTCCAGCATCCCGGAGACCTGCCCTCCCCCATCCCAATCGGAAACGACGAAGGGCATCATGTAGACCTTGCCGACCGCCACATTCCAC
>JAUWSZ010000034.1 GCA_030609865.1 bacterium
CCTCCAGAATCGCTTCCAGCACCCGCGGCTCGTGGCGCTCCATCCAGGCGAGCAGCGTGGGTCCCATGTTGAAGCTGATCCATTCATAGTTGTTGATCATCCGCTGGACCTCTCCAGCCTCCTGGACGATACGGGCATGGGCGTTCGGGGCATAACACTCGGCACAAATCCGCTGGTTCCAGTCGTGGTAAGGGGCAGCCGAGTCTTCTACCTCGATCGCCTCGATCCACGGATTCTCCCTCGGGGGCTGGTAGAAGTGGCCATGGATGCAGAGAAACCGTTTCCCCTGCTCTCCACTCTTTTCGGAGGTCTTGATCCCGTGTTGCATGAGGTCCCGTCCTTCTCCCTCCCGTCAGCCGGCACGGTTTCAACTAGCCCCGGGGGCTTCTTCCGGAAGTTTTACTGAAACAAATACAGATTTTACTTGAAAAAAGGCGAACTCGCTGATAAGAAAAGCCTTACAAGGGGTGCTCATCTCGCATTCTACCGAAGAGCCGGGTTTCTTGGTAGCGGTTCCCGATTCGCCCTTCACCGGACGCTCGCCCCCTTGTCCCGACTTCGTCCAGTTCGACATTCAGATGCAACCCCATCCTCAGGGGATTTTTCGATACCGGGAGACGGAGCAGGCGCCGGGGAGCGACTGGCCTCTTTTTTGCACACATGGTTCCCGGAAGTGGCACGAAGGTCCCTGCAACGACTTCTCGGGGGATCTTCGTTGCCCGCGGCTCCCCCCTGGTTTCCACAGGTTGCGAAGACCCTCAAGGAGGCCCAGGCATGCAGAGTCCGCAGGAATATCCGGAGCTGGAAAAGGCAAAGA
This sequence comes from bacterium, assembly GCA_030609865.1. Next base: position 818 of record JAUWSZ010000034.1, read on the forward strand.
TCAGGGTTCTCGTCGTCGAAGACGACCCGTCCCTGTGCCGGATCCTGGAGTCGTTCCTGCGGCAGGAATCCTACCAGGTCACCTCCTGTAACACGGCGCCCGAAGCCGCGGAGTTCCTGAAGGCTCAGAGCTTTCATCTCGTTCTCCTGGACCTCGCCCTGCCCCCTTCGAACAGCGTCTCCGAGGGGCTTGCCCTGATGGAGTACTGCTTCCGGTCGGCCCGGCACACCAAGGTCGTCATCATCAGCGGGGAAGGGACGGTCGACACGGCCATGGCCTGTATCCGTCAGGGCGCGGAAGACTACCTCGTGAAGCCGATCGACCTGGCCAAGCTTTCGGTCATCTTCGAACGGGCCCTGCAGAGGCAGAAGCTCGAGCAATGGGCGGAAACGATCCAGAGCGAAAGGATTCGGAAGGCGCGGCTGGGGAGGCTTCTGGGACAGAGCTTCCTGATGCAGAGGGTCTATGCAAAGATCCAGCATGCCGCGGAGAGGGACGCCAACGTCCTGGTCCTGGGCGAGAGCGGGACCGGCAAGGGACTGGTGGCGGAAACGATCCACGATCTGAGCAAGAGACGAGACAAGTCCTTCGTGAAGGTCAACTGCACTGCCCTCCACGAGGGGTTGCTCGAGAGCGAGCTGTTCGGCCACAGGAAGGGGTCTTTCACGGGAGCTATCCAGAATCGAATCGGTAAGTTCGAATTCACGAACGGAGGAACGCTCTTCCTCGACGAGATCGGGGAAATACCTCCTCGGATTCAATCGAAACTCCTGCACGCCGTCGAAGACAAGGAGATCCAGCGGCTCGGGGGAAACCAGCCCATCCGGGTGGACATCCGGATCATCGCAGCGACCAACTCCAACATCAAGGAACTCATGAACAAGAAGCGGTTTCGGGCGGACCTGTACTACCGCCTGAACACGATCATGATCACGGTCCCTCCTCTGCGCACGAGAGACCGGGACATCCAGCTTCTCGCCGACGAATGCCTTCAAGAGCTCAACCATTACCGGTACAAAGGATTCTCGTTGCCGGCCTACGAGAGGCTCATGCAGCACGACTGGCCCGGAAACGTGCGAGAACTCCGCTCCGTCATCTACCGGGCCATGGGCGGGGCGCCCGAGGGGGGATGGATCGAGCCCCAACACCTCGAAATGGATACCGACCCCGAAGAGGAGGCCCCTCAGTCAGGGCCGAGGAGCCTCCAGGAGAGCCTCACCCACTACGAGAGGCTCGTCATCCTGACCGCCTTGAGCCGGAACCGGGGCAACGTGAGCAAGACGGCCGAGGAACTCCGTATCACGCGGTCCGGCCTGCACAAGAAGATCATACGGCTGCACATCCGCAAAGAAGAATACGCCTGTGAAACCATGTCCTAATGCGGCTTGCGCCGCAAGGGGTCAGGGATCAGGGGTCAGTCCCCGCCTCCAGCCCGCCAACATGACCTTCTCCCAACATCTACGAAAAAGCGTGGATGTTCCAATGAAGGTCTTCCTGTTCGCTCGGGCTCGGGCGCGCAAGCGGGCGCGGGGCCTGACCCCTGACCCCCGATCCCTGACCCCTGGATTTCTTTCCCCTTTGACCTTTGACCTTGTACCTTTGACCTTTCCCCTTCTGAGGAACCCTGCCCACGGTGAATCCGCCGGGACACCGACGCGATCCAATCTGTAGACCCTTGGATACAGAACACTCTTTTCTCGGGCACGGGTACTTGTCCAAAGCCTGACAAGGCGGTAAACTGCGAGATTGAGGCCTTTCTTCGGCGAAGGCCATAACAAAAACCACGAGCGAACGCCCCGGACCCGTGCCCCATGAAGATACAGGCGGTATTCAATAGCGTCCACGACGACTTGGAGGCGGTTGAGGGGGTCCTTCACGAGGAAGGAGCCGGCTCCCGCATCCCTCTTCTGTCCTCCGTGGGCGAGCACATCCTCGCTGCCGGGGGCAAGCGTTTCCGCCCCATGCTGACGATCCTGAGCGGTCGTCTCTGCGGAACCCCGGCGAGCAAGAGGATCCCGCTAGCCGCATCCGTGGAGCTGATCCACAACGCCACCCTTCTCCATGACGACATCGTCGACGAGGCCGCCCTGAGACGGGGCCGGCCGACCGCACACCTCGTCTGGGGGGATGACGCAGGGGTATTGACCGCCAATTTTCATATCTCGCAAGCCTTCTCGATCATCCTGAAGGCCGGCGGCCTCCCTTCGCTCCGCCTCGTGAACCAGACCCTCAACGCGATCGTGGAGGGAGAGCTGCTCCAATTCCTGAACGTGGGCGTCAAGGAAATGGAGGAGTCCCAGTACCGGGAGATCATCCTGCGCAAGACGGCCCGCCTGATCTCCACGGCCTGTCATATCGGTGCGCTGCCCGGGGAAAACAAAGAACTCGTCGAGCCGATGGCCCGGTTCGGCCTCGAACTCGGCATGGCCTTCCAGATGGCCGACGATCTGCTCGACTACACGGCCGATGAGAGTGTCCTGGGCAAAAAAGTGGGCGCGGATTTCCGAGAGGGAAAATTCACGTTGCCCCTGATCGCCGCCCTCAGCCGCTGCGGAGACGGGGACCGTCAGGCCCTGCTCGACCTCCTCCACGGGCCGCCGGAAGGCAGGGAGCAGTCCTTCTGCCGGGCGAGAGATCTCATCGAGAAGAACGACGGGTTTGCCATGACCTACGAGGCCGCACGAGACCACATCGATCAGGCCATTGAGGTGGCGTCGGCCTTTCCAGAGGGAGAGGAACGGAAGGCCCTGATCGGCCTCGCTCGTTTTGTCATCGAAAGGGCTCACTGATGGATCTCATCCTGCGTCCGACTCCCCTTTCGATCCGGCAACCTTCTTCCGCATCCTTCGCTTGGCTCTTGCCTTGTTGCGCCGTATCCTCTCGCGGGCCTTCTCCTCTTCTTCCTGTCTCTCGCCCGTTTGGTGTTCCAGCTTGTCGGCCAACCTCCTCCGTGCCAGAAATCGGTTCAGGGCCTGGGAGCGACTCTCTTCACACTTGACCAGGATGCCCGTGGGCTTGTGGGTAAGCCACACACAGCTGGAGGTCTTGTTCAGCTTCTGGCCCCCCCTGCCGGAGGCACGCACGAACCGTTCCTCGAGATCCTTCTCGAGAATCCCCAACCGCTCGAATCTCTCCAGAAGAGCCCTCTGCTTGTCTGGATGAACCGGGGTACGGGCCATCACGGTTCCCCTACGGTCACGCAACAGGCTCCTAGTGGCGTGACGTGGAAATATCGCTATGTTTCAGGAGAGTCTTGCCGTTCGGTACTGTCCGGGGCTCCCTCTCCGATTCGCTTGGGCTCCGTCTCTCCCTCCCCCGAAGTCGCCCGGCGCAAATCTCCGACGTAACCCCGGACAGCACCTAACAACTCGAGCTCTGCGAGGTAAACATAGCGATATTTCCACGTCACTTCGCCTAGTGTTCTGTCCCAGAAATACGTTTGAACCGTTCTTTCTCTTTTTTCGGGAAAATCGCCCGGGGATCGGGGACAACCACCGATCTCAATAATACGCTTTCTCCTCGCCAGACCAAAAGGACAGTGCACAAGGATTTCCAGGACAGAACACTAGGAGCCTCCTCGCCGTTTCTTCGCCTTGCCTCGACGGATCTCTCGCCAACGGGTCAACCGGTCCCGGATCGTCTTCTCGTACCCCCGGTCCGTGGGCCGGTAGAAGATCTTTCCGGCAAGCTCCTCCGGAAGGTATTCGGCCGGGACGACCGCGTCCGGATCGTCGTGGGGGTATTCGTAGTCCCTCCCGTAACCGAGCTTGCGCATCAGCCCGGTGGGGGCATTCCGCAGGGACAGGGGAACGGGCAGGGATCCGTGCTCGCGGGCCGCCCGTTGCGCTTCGGACAAGGCCCGGTAGGATGCGTTGCTCTTCGGGGCTGAGGCAAGGTAGGTGACCGCCTGTGACAGGTTCAGGGCAGCCTCGGGGAGACCGACGAAATGAACGGCCTCTTTCGCGGAGAGGGCCAGGGACAGCGCCGTCGGGTCCGCGTTGCCGATGTCTTCGGAGGCAAAGATCACCATTCGCCTGGCAACAAAGAGAGGATCCTCACCGCTCTCCAGCATGCGAGCCATCCAGTAGAGAGCGGCATCCGGATCGCTTCCGCGAAGGCTCTTGATGAAAGCGGAGATCAGGTTGTAGTGTTCCTCCCCGGCCTTGTCATAGTACAGGGCGCGGCTCTGCAGGGCCTCCCGGACATCCTTTACCCGGAGCGTCCGGCCGGCGGGCCGTTGGTTTTCGAGGAGGGTCGTTGCGACCTCGAGCGCGTTCAGGCCGCGGCGTGCATCCCCCTGGGATGCCTTGCAGAGAACCTCCAAGGCGTCCGAGTCGATGGTCAGCCCAAGTCCGCCCAGGCCCCTCTCCCGATCGTCGAGTGCCCGTCGGACGATACGGGCGATCTCGGAGGGGCTGAGAGGGTTGAGCACCAACACTTCTGTCCTCGACAGGAGCGCCTTGTTGATCTCGAAGGAAGGGTTTTCGGTGGTCGCGCCCATCAACAGGATGTCCCCGTTTTCCACATGGGGGAGGAATGCATCCTGTTGCGCCTTGTTGAACCGGTGGATTTCGTCGACGAAAAGGACCGTCTGTTTCCGGTTCCTGCTCCACTGGTAGCTCGACTCCCGAAGGACTTCACGGATCTCCTTGACGCCGGAGAGCACGGCCGAGAAAGCGACCCAGTGGCTGTCCGTCCCCTTGGCAAGCACCAGGGCGAGGGCCGTCTTTCCGCATCCCGGGGGGCCCCAGAACAACATCGAAAACAGCTTGCCCCTCTCAACGGCCTCCCGCAAGACCTTCCCGGGTCCGAGGAGATGCTCCTGGCCGACCACCTCTTCCAGGCATCGCGGCCGCATTCGTTCTGCAAGGGGCCGTCGTTCCTTGCCCTCCCCCCGCTCCTCCCTTTCGAACAGATCGCCGGTCTGGTCCTTCATCGAAAAGGCCACTCCTCTGCGCAGGCATTCGGTGGAAAGGCGCCGCCAGACGCTTTTCTCCTTTTACCTCCTTTCTGCGGAATACACAATTTCTCTCAGACCATAGGCAAGAAAGTGGAAGGCGGACAGAGCGTTGTTTTAGGTATTAGGTATTAGGTATTAGGTATTAGGTATTAGCTCCCCACCCTTGCCGCCGCCAGGACTGTCAATCGTCCTCGTCGTCGTCCTCGTTTTGGCTGTTAGCCCCCAGCCAGCCCCCCCAACAAGAAGGATGCCACCTAGGGAGGGGTTGGGTGGGCTAATACCTAATACCTAATACCTAACAGCCAAGAAGCTTCTGCCCTTCGAGCCCAATAGACAGCCACGAAGGGAGTGTGCTATTAGGGTAAGATTTGGAGGCCTTCCGGGGCTGAGCCAACCAAGACACCCAAAGAATGAAATGGAACGCATCGGAATTGTCGCGAAGATCAAGCAGGACGAACACGTTTGCCAGACCGTGACGGAACTCGTCCGGTGGCTCTCCGACAGGCAGATACAACCGGTCCTGGACGAGGAAATCGGAAAGCAACTGAGTCACCCGCATTGTCTTCCGAAGTCGGAGCTGCCCGGGGCCACCGAGATGCTCGTGGTGCTGGGAGGTGACGGCACCCTCCTGAGCGTGGCCCGCCTCATCAAGGGACGGGACGTCCCCATACTCGGCGTCAACCTCGGCGCCATGGGGTTTCTCTCGGAGGTTACGATCGAGGAGATGTTTCCCGTCCTGGAGCAGGTTCTCGACGGCAACTACCGGATCGACCGCAGGATGATGCTGAGGGCACAGATCCTCCGCCAGGGAACCTGCATTACGGAGGAATCCCTGTTGAACGACGTGGTCATCAACAAGAGCGCCCTGGCCCGAATTCTCACCCTCGAGGTAAAGGTGGACGGCAATTACCTGACCACCTTCCAGGCGGACGGCCTCATCCTTGCGACACCGACCGGTTCCACCGCCTACTCCCTGGCGGCGGGCGGTCCGATCATCTACCCCTCCCTTTCCTCGATTCTCCTTTCACCTATCTGTCCCCACACCCTGACGAACCGGCCGATCATCCTCCCGGTGGATTCCACCATCGAGGTCACCCTCCGGTCTGAACAAAGGGATGCTTATCTCACCCTGGACGGCCAGTTGGGGCTCTCTTTTCTCGAAAACGACGTGGCCAAGATACAGCAGTCCGACTACACCGTGCCGCTGGTCAAGTCCCCCTTCAGGGACTACTTCGAAGTCCTTCGAACAAAGCTGAAGTGGGGGGAGCGGTAGCCCGAGGGGGTTCCTGGGGGATGCTTCGAGAACTCTCCATAAAAAACCTGGCCATCATCGAGGAGGCGAGGATCGTCTTCGGTGAGGGGCTGAACGTCCTGACCGGAGAAACCGGTGCAGGCAAGAGCCTTCTGGTCGCCGGACTCGAACTCGTTCTCGGGGAACGGGCAAAGACGGAATGGATTCGGGCCGACGCGGAAGAGGCTCGAGTGGAAGCGGTCATCGACCTGGAGGGCACGCCGGAATTGGCCGAGATCCTCGCCGAGGCCGGCCATGCAGCCACGGACATGCTGGTGGTGAGGCGAACGGTGGCTCGGTCCGGGAAAAATCGGGTGTACATAAACGACCGGCCCGCCACGTTGAGCTTCCTCGAGAAACTCGGACACCGACTCGCCGACATTCATGGACAGCACGAGCATCAGTCGCTGCTGCGGGTGAAGAGACACCGGGAGCTCCTGGATCGATTCGGGGGACTGGTGCCCTCCCAAAAACATGTGGCCGACCTCACCCGCTCCGTGCGCGATCTTCGACAGCAACTGGCCCGTTTGGAAACACAACAGGAGCAGATGGTCTCGGAGAGAGATCTGGCCCTGTTTCAACACGAAGAAATCTCCCGGGCGAAACTTGAGAGCGGGCAAGAGGAAGACCTGGAACAGGAAAGGGGGCGACATCTCCACGCGGAACGACTCCTCGATGTCTGCCTGGAAGGGGAACGAAGGCTGTACAGCAACCCGGATTCGGTCGTGGACACCCTGAGCGGGGTCCAGAAGCGGGTCGAAGAAGCAAGACAAATCGATGAGGCCTTTTCCGCGCCGGCCGAGCTGCTGGAAACGGCGCAGCACTACGTGGAGGAGGCTGCCCAGCATCTCCAACGACAGGCATCGACCGTGCAGGGAGACCCCGACCGCCTGGAACAGATCGAGGAGAGGCTCGGCCTTCTCCATCAACTGAAACGAAAGTACCATCGCTCCGTGGAGGAAATGCTGGCCCTGGAGCAGGAACTGGCCGGGCGAATCGAGCGGATGGACAGCTTCGAAGAGGACTGTCGTGAACTGCAAGCGACGATCGACCGGGAGGAGTCGGAACTCATCAAGACGGCTCGCGCTCTCTCCGAGGCACGGAAGAAGGTCGCCAGGAAGCTGGACAAAGCGATCGAAAAGGAACTGCAAGCTGTCGGGATGAAGGGAACCGGCTTTCGGGTTGAGGTCCGGCCCGTCCCTTCGGACCCATCCGGCAAGGCGTCGGAGGGGATTCAACTCGGGGACCACAGAATCGATGCCTCAGGGATGGATCAGACCGAGTTTCTCATCCGCCCGAATCCTGGTCAGCCCTTCCGGCCCCTCCAGCAAATCGCCTCGGGTGGAGAGCTCTCCAGGATCATGCTGGCCATCCGGAATGTGCTGCGACGTTCGGACGGGTTGCCCACCCTGGTTTTCGACGAGGTGGATGCGGGCATCGGCGGGGCGGAGGCAGAATCGGTGGGCGCCCGGCTAAAGCGGCTCAGCGAAGATTTCCAGATCCTGTGCATCACCCATCTTCCTCAGATTGCGGTCTTTGGGGACACTCACCTGAAGGTTTCGAAGCAAGTCGAGGACGGACGCACGCGTTTCCTCATCGAGACGGTAGAAAGGGCGGAGCGCGAAAGAGAAATCGCAAGAATGCTCGGCGGCATCAAAATTACGAAGAAGACCCTGGCACATGCACGGGAGATGCTCCAGGAAAAGGCTCCCACGGAGATCCGATGATTCGAAAAGCGCGCATGACCGAAGTCCCCGTGATTTACAAGACGCTCGAAATCTCAGCGCGGAACGGCGAACTGCTGCCCCGTTCTCTCGGAGAGTTGTACGACTCGATCCGGGATTTTCAGGTCTACATAGACGAGCACGGCCAGTTGCTCGGCTGTTGCTCCCTCCACCCGACATGGGAAGACCTCGGCGAGATTCGCTCCCTGGTCGTCAGCGAGGAAGCCCGTAAGAAGGGAATTGGCAGAAGCCTGGTGAACCGTTGCCTCGAAGAGGGCAGGGAGCTGGGCATACAGCGCATTTTCGTGCTCACCTTCAACCCCCCTTTCTTCCAAAGGTTGCAGTTTGTCCCGATCTCCAAGTCGCTTCTTCCCCACAAGATATGGGCCGAGTGTATCCGGTGCATACACTTTCCGGACTGCAAGGAAGAGGCCCTACTGCTGGAACTCCAAGAAAACTCCTCAGAATAAGGTTCAAGGTTTCTTCCCAATTGGCCGATTGATAACGTAAATACTCGAATTGCAACGAAAATGGAGCGCAAGCTTCCATTTGGGCAGGACCTGTGGTATTATTGTTTATGTGTAATAGAACCAGAAAAAATGCTTCCCATCGTGTTCGATTCTCCTCGTTGACGCATCGAGGGAGGATGTAAGTGGCGTTACAGAAACGATACAGATTGTCCCTCTCGACATCTGAGGCAGGGGGCGCGAAGCAGATCGAGATCGGTTTGCCCCTTCTCTGCCTCCTGATGGTCGCGGCCCCGCTCCTGTCGGGCGCGATTCTGTGGGGATCCTGGATCGCCCTCCACTCCGTCCAGAACGAGAACCGGTATCAGACCCGGATCGAGCACCTCCAGGATCAGAACCAGGCTCAAGCCTTTCACATCCAGCAGTTCGAGGACAGAATCGGTCATCTGAACCAGCAGATGGAGAGGCTGCAGAACTTCTATGCAAAACTGTAGATCCTGGCCAATCTCGACTTGCAGGAACCCCAGGACCCGTCCATGGCCGCCGGAGGCCCCCAGCCCGACAGCCGGGAAATCAACATGTACCTCGAGGAGAGCCTGAAACGGCAGATTCAGAGGGTACACTGGGAAATGGAAGAGTTGCAGATGCTGGCGGAAATCCAGGAAAGGAACGCCTACAAGGTCGAAAGGTTCTTCGACTCCCAGCGTTCCTTGCTCGCCTCAACGCCTACGATCTGGCCTGTCCGGGGCTGGATCACCTCCTCTTTCGGACAGCGCATGTCGCCCTTCACGGGCAGGCTCCAGATGCACGAAGGTCTCGACATCGCCGCCCGCCCCGGCACCCCGGTCAAGGCCTCCGCGGAGGGGGTCGTGATCTACAGCGGCTGGAAATCGGATTTCGGGAAGCTCGTCACGATCGACCACGGATACGGCTACCGGACCCGATACGGGCACATGTCGAAGATCTACGTCAAGAACGGACAGCGGGTCAAACGGGGCGACACCCTTGGCTCTGTGGGAAGCACGGGCAGGAGCACCGGGCCCCACCTGCACTACGAAGTGAAAGTCAGAGGCCTTCCGGTGAATCCGAAGACGTATTTGCTCGACTAGCCGGACCCCCACCCCCCAACCCAGCCTTCTTGTCCCACATTGCGTATTCACCAGCCCCATTCCGCGTTGAGTTGCCGGTAGTTTGCGTGCCCGTGCCCGTGTGCGTGCCCGTGCCCGATTTAGTGGCGAGTGGCCAGTGGCAAGTGGCCCTCCCCGATTGCACAGTTGGCATTCGTCTTGGCAGTTAAG
>JAUWSZ010000124.1 GCA_030609865.1 bacterium
CCTTTTGTGTCCGACTGAGATCCCGGAGTTCCTGAATCAGGATATTGCGCGTACGAAAAAGGCCTGACGTCCCCGGTGCCTGCGACAGAGAGGTTCTGTCCTCGTCATCCAAGCCCTCTCGCTGAGTATGCAGCCGCCTCATCCGGTTCGCGAGGGCCTCTTTTTCCCTCGTCAGCCTGAGCAGGGTCTCCCGGTCCATGCACGCCAGGCACTCCCTTTCCTCCTGCATCAAGCTCTGCAGCTGCTCGAGTTGCTCCACTTCCTGTTCGAGGATTTGTTTCCCAAGGCTCTCCATCGATCAATCCTCACCGAGACTTGCCGCTGCTTCAGCGATCATCTTCTCCGCGACCTTCCGGCTGTCAGGCCTGTAGGCGCCTTCTTCGATCTCTCTCCGAAGCCGTTCCACGAGTTCAGCCCTCGCCTCGACATCGCCCGAGGCTTTGAGCGTCTTCTCCATCTCCAGAAGCTGTTGCGCGTCCTTGGACAGCCTGATCCTGTCCTGGCGTACTTCGCCGGTCTTTGCCGCTTCTTTGCCGGCCTGACGAGAAGGCTTCACCGGGTTTTCCAAGACCTTCAAGTCATTCTTACCGATGCCGATGTATGGTACCTTCATTTATCTTTCTCCTCGCCTTGCCGGGGTGACACCTGGTACCTCTCCCGGCACACACGATGTAACGCCCAGCCTCAACAGGGATGAGAGAACCTCGACTAGATTATCGGTTCGTTCTCTCATAATCTTTAAAACCACCCCTCGAACCGAAGTCCTTTGTTCCCCTTCGGCGCCGCTAAGCTCGGCGAAGTCTCCTTTTCTGTTGGAAAAATCCAGCGTTCAAGCTGGTCCTTCAGCCCGATGCCGCCTGCGCCGGCAAGGGCGTCCGACAGGGCTTCGTCGATGAAGCCCGCGTAGATGTCTTTTCCAAACCCTGCACCTCCCATGAAGTCCTTGCAGAAGCTCTCTCGCATCCCCCGGATCAACTGGGAGATGAAGACCGCCTCGAACGACTCGGCCACCCGGTCAAAGGAGGCCTTTTTTTCTTGAGGGGTGGCGTCGGCCGCAACAGCGAAAGTGGCTGGAAGACCTGAGATCATCGTTTGTTCAACTCCTCATCAAACCTACATAATCACCAGTTCGGCACTCAGTGCCCCGGCAGCCTTCATCGCCTGCAGGATTGCGATCAAGTCCCTCGGGGTCACGCCGACCGCGTTCAAGGCCTTGACCACATCCGCCAGAGAAACGCCGGCCGGAAGCACCATGAGATGGGATTCTTCCTCTTCTACGGAAAGCTCTCTGTCCCGTGTCACAACCGTCCTGCCCTCTCCGAACGGCGAAGGTTGGGAAATCACAGGCTCTGCTTGAATCACCACGCTCAACCCGCCATGGGAGACCGCGACCGTGGAGATTCGAACGTTCTCTCCCATCACCACCGTTCCCGTACGCTCATTGACCAACACCCGGGCCGGGGTGTCGACCGGGACCTCGACGGTCTCAAGGCGGGCGATGAAGTCCACCACATGGTCCTGAAAGTCGCCCGGCACGTCGACAAGCACGGTCCGTGAATCCTGAGAGAAGGCCACCGTCTGTCCGATTTGCCGGTTCATGGCCCTGGAGACCGCCTGGGAGGTCGTGAAATCAGGCTGATTGAGAACAAAGTGAAGTCGCTCCCGAAGCTGGAGGGGAACCGCCACGGCTCGCGCGACGACGGCACCGCTTGGAATCGTCCCCACGGTCGGGTGATTCTTGCCTGCCTTGTCCCCGCCGCTACCCGCGGAAAATCCACCCAGAGAGACGGCGCCCTGGGCCAGGGCATAGGTCTCGCCATCCACCCCCTGCAGAGGTGTCATCAACAGCGTGCCCCCTTGCAGGCTCTTCGCGTCCCCGATCGAAGAGACCAGCACATCCAGCCGCACGCCGGGCCGAGAAAAGGCGGGTAACTCAGCGGTCACCATGACGGCCGCGACGTTTTTCACCTTCACCTGCTGCGCATCCACCTTGATGCCCATCTTGAGGAGCATGTTCGCCAGGCTCTGGATTGTGAACTCCGTCCCCTGCTTGTCCCCGGTGCCGTTCAACCCGGCAACGAGGCCGTACCCGACCAACTGGTTGTTTCTCACGCCCACGATCTTTGCAATGTCCTTGATTCGCGCCCCATGGCTCGATTCCGGGGCCAGCAAGACGACTCCCGTCAGCACCAGGAGAACGGCCACCCACCTGCACACTGCCAACGAAAATGCTTCGCCTCGAAAACCGGTCCGTTCCATCTGTCCCTCGCGTTGCCTGAAGAGTACTGCACAGCGTCCCATCAGCCGCATCCTTCACCGGTCACAGAGGCCAAATCCAATCCATGATCCGCGCAAACCATCCAGGGCCCTGAACGTCTCCCAGAACGCCCTATCCCGTGTAGCGGATCCGGGCTTCGGCGATCTGGGTCGAAAACACCGGGTTGAATGCGGTGATATCTTCGGGCCGTATGATGCCTTCCAGGGTGAGGTGCTGTTTCTCGCGGTTCACCTTGATCTCACGCTTCGCCTCGATCCGGAGGTTTCCTCCGGGGAGTTTCTCGATGATCGACGCCGTAACCGTCAAGACCAGCTTGTCCTTCCGAATCGTGGTTCCCGACCCCTTGAAATCCCGCTTATAATTGCCCTTGAAGGTCGGCGAAAAGGACTGCCCGGAAGTGAGGAAGTTGCTCATCCCGTAGTCGTCCGGAAGGCCGAAGGTGTCCTCGAGGGCTGCATCCAGGTCCGATGTCCGACCTGTCTGCGTGCTGGCTTCCTGGCTCGCAGAGGACTGCTCTATGATCTTCACCGTGACGATGTCCCCCACATTTCTCGCCCGCCGGTCCAGGTAGTAATTTGCCATGCCTTGTTTCCAGATCGATCCAGTCGACCAGTCCACGCCTCGAACGCCCTCGTCCGGCACCTCGGAAACAGATTGCTTCGTATGGGCACATCCGAACAGGGAAAGCACCAGGCAAAGAACAACGCAGCTAATCGCCCTCACGGCACACCTCCTAGAAGGAAACGATCACGGTGTGGGCGTCCACAACCGTGGCAACCACCTCTTTTCCCGAGGCTCTGTTCAGGACCCTGACCCTATCGCCAGGGTTCCCCGACTCCAAGAGCTTGCCCGGGGCCTCCACCCGAATGGCGCCTGCCTCTGCGACGATCACCACGGCATCGCCTCGCTGCATGTCCCGGCGATCCCGGACGTGCCAGCTCTTGACGCACGCACCCTTGGAAACGGGCCTCCAAACCTTCTTTCCCACAACCTCTCCGGCTCGTTCATAGAGATCCTCGTGATTTCTCCACCCCTCCCGGATCTCTGTACCCACATCCCCCCCGCCGATACGGTGCCCGATGGGAAGGGTACGGCGTGCCACTACAACGGATCGTGTCCGTCGCAGGCTTGCGGCCACCCAGAGAGTTCGCATTTGTCCGGAACTCGTCTCCACCTCTGCCTGTATGGGCGTCTTGGCCCGCCACTGGGCCCCGGAGGCGAGCTTCACGTCAACGATCTCACCCCGGACAGGGAGCAGGTCCCCGCGGCGAAGCTCCCATTGTTCCAGCTCCACGCCCGCGGGCGCACGGCTCTCAATGTAGGTAACCAGTGCCTCACGCAGGTCGCTCTCCGTGACTTCTCCGCCCAGACACACCCCTACAGTCCCCAGCAGGAACACAATGCAGAGGACAAGAGATGTTCCTCGGCATGAACGCCTTACGGAAAGGGAATGCGGGGATAGGGCCTGACCCCTGACCCCTGACCCCTGATCCCTTGATGGAGTGCACCGTAATGACGAAGGACGAGTAGAATCCGGTGCACGGACATCATGTCGAATGTTGATGGGTTTCATGGCTTACCTTCTCAGCTGGCTGGCGATCTGAATCATCTCGTCGGCCGTCTGAATCGCCTTGGAATTCATCTCGTAGGCCCTTTGACTGATGATCATCTTCACCATTTCTTCGACCACGTTCACGTTCGACATCTCCAGAAAGCCCTGGGAAACCAACCCGAGGCCCTCATCGCCGGGAACCCCGGTAATCTCATCTCCCGAGGCCTCGGTAACCCCGTACAAATTCCGGCCCAGGGGCCGCAGCCCGCCCGGGTTGATGAACTTCGCCAGTTCGATGTTTCCGACCTCAGTGGGGATGTCGGAGCCACTCTGTGTGACGGAAACGATCCCGTCGGAGCTGATCGTTATGTTTCTCGTGTCTTCCGGTATCGTCATTTCCGGGTCCAGAGGGAACCCCGTGGGGGTGACCATTCTTCCATCCCGGTCGAGCTTGAAGGATCCGTTCCGTGTGTACGCAAACTCACCGTTGGGCATCAGGATCTTGAAGAAGCCGTCCCCCTCGATCGCCAGGTCCAGCGAGTTGCCGGTCTGCTCCATGTTTCCCTCGCTGAAGATCTTCTGTGTGGCAACCGGTCGAACACCCAGCCCCACGGCGAGCCCGGTGGGATACTGGGTCTCAGGCGAGGAGGCCGCACCCGGCAACCGTTCCTCCTGGTAGAGCAACTCCTCGAAGTCTGCCCGGCTCTTCTTGAATCCGACCGTGTTCACGTTGGCCAGGTTGTTTGCGATTACGTCTAGGTTGAGCTGCTGACTTCCCATCCCGGTTGCGGCGATCCAAAATGTACGAATCATGCTTGCATGCCTCCCTTCTTGCCTGCCTTTTCTAGAGTCTACCCAGTTCCTGAATGGTTTTCCCCTCCAGGTCGTCGAAGCTCTTGATCACCTTCATGTAGGACCCGTAGTTTCGAATCAGTTCCATCATCTTGACCATCTCTTCCATGGAGTTGACGTTCGACCTCTCGAGATGGCCTTGCACGATCCGGTAGTCTTCCTGCTCCACCGGTCTCCCTCTTTCGTCGACGATGAGCAACCGACCGATCTTCCTTTCCCCTGATCGCACCTCACCGTTGTCCGAGATCTCAACCCTCTTCCGGGGATCAACGCGGATTTCCTTTCCCTGGTCGTTCTGGACCGGATCGCCCTCTTGGGTGACGATTCTCCCGTCTCCGTGAAGGCGCAGCCTTCCGTCACGAACGAGCCGAAGCCCTCCGGCCGTCCGAACCTGAAAGTACCCCTTTCCCTCGATCGCCAGGTCGAGAGCGCGGCCCGTTGACTCCACGATACCCTGCCCCTTGTCGACGACGGGCGGCTTCGACTGCACGAAGGCAAGCGAATCCGAACCGGTCCAATCACTTCCGGGCACCTAAACGGGAAACGACTCCAGCTGGATCATCCTCTCCTTGAATCCAGGTGTGGACGCATTCGCCAGGTTGTGCGTCACCTGGTCGAGGATCCTCTCGTTAGCGATGGCCCCGGATACAGCGATGTAAGAGCCTATGTCCATTCTCTGTGTCCCCCTCGTCTAAAGAGATGTTCGCATCCCCTGCAGATAGCAAGACCCGTACCATCATAGGTCTTACATAAATATGGTTCGAATATGGGAGGTTATAGTCTTCCGTGGGGCGCTGAGCCCCGGCAATTCCTGCCTACCCGGAAGAGAATGCCTCGTTTTTGACCTGGTAGAGAAATACATAGATCTCCGCGATGACTTTGAAGAGTTCCTCTGGAACCTCCTGGTACAGGTCGAGCCCGATGAGGGCCTCCACGAGCAGCGGGTCCTCTCGCATGGGAAGGCCGTGCGCCTTTGCCTCTTCGATGATTCTTCGGGCAATCCAGCCCCTCCCCTTTGCGACCACTTGAGGGGCACGGTCTCGGTCCTTCTCGTACCGGAGCGCGACCGCCCTTTCTCGCGTCTCATCCGTATGACTCGACAAACCGGACCCCCTCGAGTTCGTTTCTAAGCCTCTTCGGCACACCCCGCGAAACCCGTACGGTTGTTCCGGGAAGGCCAATGTCCGCCAACTGTTCTTCCAGTCTGTGCACCGCCTTCCGAAGGGCGGTGTAGGCCATGGGGCCCGGGGTTAAGTGCACTTCCAACTGCGTGGGGCTCCACGCCAGTGTCACGAGAAGCTCCTCGGCCGGGAGGAAGGGCACGCGAAAGGTCACCAGAAACTCGGTGCCACGAGGCCTGCGAAATCGCTTCATGAATCCTTCGATCACCGTCTCCTTGCCGAAGGGCAGCCAAAAAGGGAACGGACCCTCGGGTCCACCCTGCAGGCTGAGGAGTTGCTGAACCTCCAACTGCTTCAAGGCGGCGCTGATCGTCTCGCGGACAGAGGCGACCGAGTGCTTGCCTGTCTGACTCAGCAGGAAACACTTCAGGTCTTCCCCGAGAGAACGGGGCGCCCTCTTTCGAAGGGCTTCGCGAACTCTCGCCTCGTAGAACAGGCCGCAGTTCAGAAAGGCCCCCCGCACCGCTTCCGCGGTTCGGCAACCCGTTACGAAACCAGGGGGCAGGGAGGCGTTCGAAAACAGGGTGCGCAACAGGGAGGACAGCGGCGTCTGCAGGGTCTGTCTCTGGGCCAAGAGGGCCTCGATGCCATTCGCCGGTATCGGCCTGGACAGAAGCTGGATCACGCCCTGCCGTATCTTCACCTCGGCAAGATACCTTCCCCCTTCCTCGAGCGGGACCCGACTCTGAACGGACAAGGCCTCACCCCGCACCAGAATGCGATATCGATTTCCAGGCAGCCTGTCCAAGACCCGGAAGGCCACGCTCTCACCGTCCTGCAGAAGGCCCAAGGGCGATGGGCCGGACTTCTGGAGTGTAGAACCCTGCACGCCCTGTAGGTCAATGGTGACTTTTCCAGGTAGCGTCATTCTGCCTCTCGTTATTTTGGTATTAGGTATTAGCTGTTAGCTATTAGCTCCCCGCCATTGCCTCGCATCCGTCGCCGTGCCCGATCTCTTCGCGTATTTCGTCCTCGTCCTCGATCAGGATCTGTGGCTGTCCCCGATCTCTTTGGCTATTAGGTATTAAC
Organism: bacterium; assembly: GCA_030609865.1. The sequence continues at coordinate 6,893 of JAUWSZ010000124.1, forward strand.
TCTCAGCCATTGCCCCGACAGGGTGGTTGGGGGTGGGCTAATA
>JAUWSZ010000569.1 GCA_030609865.1 bacterium
CTGCGTCATTCGAAGAGGTCCTCGTAATACTCCTTGAACTCCCACCTCCCCTTGCGAATCTCCACCCCACCTCCGTAACGACTCAGGATCAACGTGTAGAACCGGCCCTGCTTGTCGCCCAGTCGAATCATCAGGGGGTCGGTGATGCCTCGAGGCGAGTACCAGTGCGAAAGCTTGCCCTTCTCCTGCTTCTCCTCGGTTCCCCGGAGGGGTTCGATCTCCCGGAAATAGACCCCGTCCTTGAGGGTGAAGCATTTTGTCTTGGACAGGGTGTCCGTCTCCACCACCTCGATCGATTCATCGACGAACTGGGCGATCCACCTGCCGCTGCCGGAATCGAACCGGGCGGCCGTGGTGCAATACGTCCCCTTGTCCATGTCGTACTGGACGACGTAGGGCCGGGAGGTGTTGGTCGCCATGGCCGAGGTCAGCTGGAGGGTTTCGGCAAGACGGCGCGTGGCGGTCCTCAGGTTGATTTCGGTGATCATGAAGAGACGCGGGATGGAAAAGGATGCGAGGATCGCCATGAGCAGCATGACGATGCCCAACTCGATGAGCGTTAGCCCGCATTCTCTCGCGATCCGGGCCCTTATTCCAGATTCCAACTTTCGATGTCCTCGTTCTTCCCCTCCCCTCCGTCTTCCTCGTCGAAGCCGTAGCTCTCGAGGTCGTACTCGCCGTGCAGCCCGGGGTTTATGTACACGTAGGGGATCCCCCACGGGTCTGTGGGAAGCTTGTCCAGGTAGCCGGACTCCGGGTAGTTCTTGGGGATCTTTCCTGTGGTCGGGTGCGAGACCAGGGCATCCAGCCCCTGCTCGGTCGTGGGATAGAAGCCGTTGTCCAGCTTGAACAGTTCGAGCGACGTCTGCAGCGCGCGGATTTCCACCTGGGCCTTGGTTCTCCTGGCTTGTTCAGGGCGATCGCCTACGCGGGTGAAGATGACCGTGGCAAGGATTCCAAGGATCACGATGACCACCATCATCTCGATCAAGGTGATGCCTCTCTGGTTTGTCAGGGTTCGTTTCATCGGGGCTCTCCTTTCGTGAAGACAGCGTATTCTCGCGAAACGCTATCGAACAATCTGGTTGATCTCCAGCAAGGGCAACAGAATCGAGATGACGATGAAGGCCACGACCAGGGCCATGCCGAGGATCAACACCGGTTCCAGCAGGCTCATCAGGGTGGATGCCATGGTCTCCGCCTCTTCCTCATAGATCTCCGCCAACTTTGCCAGCATGTCCTCCAACTCGCCGCTCTGTTCGCCGCTCGCGATCATGTGGATGACGATGGGCGGGAAGATCCCGCTCTGCTTCAGGGGCTGGGACAGGGATGCCCCCTCTGTAACGGACTTGCGGGCCGAAGAGATCGCGTTCGCGAACACGGCATGGTTCACGACGGCCGTCAGGATATCCAGCGCCTTCAGCAGGGGCACCCCGCTGCTCAGCAGGGTGCTCAGAGTACGCGTGAAGCGGATCACGACCCCGAGCATGATCAGCCGGCCGAAGATCGGGATCTTGAGGAGGAACCGATCGTAATGCTCTCTTCCCTTCGGCGTCTCCCTGTACCGGGCCAGGCCGTAGACGGTCGCACCCGCGAGAAGAAGAAGCAGATACCAGAAGGCGCGTACGAAGTCGGAGATCCCGATCAGGATGACCGTGGGTAGGGGCAGCGCCTGCTCCAGTTCCTCGAAGATGGCCACGAATTTCGGGACCACGAAGGTGAACAGGATGGCGAGCACACCGAAGCCTACGACCGTCATGACGGCCGGATAGATCAGAGCGGCCCGAATCCGGTTTCGGATCCGCACCTGACCCTCCATGTACTCGGCGAGCCGGAACAGGACCAGCTCCAGTGCCCCGCTTGCCTCGCCGGCGCTGATCATGTTGACGTACAGATCGGGAAACACCTTTGGAAACTCCTCCATCGCTTCGGCAAGAGCACTGCCCTCGTTCACGCGCTCCCGGATCTGGGTGATGATCTTCTTGAGCTTCGGGTTGTCGATTTGATCGGCCAGGGCATTCAGACAGGAGACCAGGGGCAGGCCCGCCTTGAGGAGGGTGGCCAGCTGCCGGGTCAGCACGGAGATGTCCTGCGTGCTGACCCTCTGGAACAGGTTCTGAAAGGAGATGTCCTGGGACAACCGGCTCTTGTGTGCCTTCTCCTCGACCACCTCCGTCGGGAAGATGCCGTCGGAGCGCAGCTTCTGCCGGGCAAACCGGGGACTTTCGGCATCGATGATGCCGCCCACGGACTTACCGCTTGCGGTGACCCCTTTGTATTCGAATACGGCCAAGACCTTGCTCCATCGTGTACAACCTACACCGCTACATCCTGGCTTACCCTTGCCACTTCCTGGACGGTGGTAAGTCCCGCCACGACCTTCTCAGCGCCATCCTGTCGCAGGGTGGTCATGCCCTTCCTAATGGCCGCCTTTCGGATGACATTGGAGTCTGCTCCCTTGAGGATGAGATTCTGGATCTCATCGTCCACCAGCAGGAGCTCGTAGATGCCGTTCCTTCCCAGGTATCCGGTGTCAGCGCATTTCTGACAGCCGCCGCGTCGGTAGAAGTGACCGTTTGGGAGCTGGTAGCGATCCACCTGGATCTCTTCGAGCTCTTCGTCCGTGGGCACGTACGGCTCCTTGCACCGCGGGCAAAGGACGCGAATCAGCCGTTGCGCCACCACCCCGATCAAGGAGGAAGAAACCAGGAAAGGCTCGATCCCCATATCCACCAGGCGCGTGATGGCCGTGGGGGCATCGTTCGTGTGGAGTGTGCTCAGGACGAGATGCCCGGTCAGAGACGCCTGGATCGCGATCTCCGCGGTTTCGAGGTCCCGAATCTCGCCCACCATGATTACGTCCGGGTCCTGGCGCAGGATAGCGCGCAGGCCCCGGGCAAAAGTGAGATCGATTTTCGGGTTCACCTGAATCTGCCCGATGCCTTTCAGCTGGTATTCGATCGGGTCTTCAACCGTGATGATGTTCTTGTCCGGGGTGTTGATTTCGCTCAAGGCCGCGTAAAGGGTCGTGGTTTTGCCCGATCCTGTCGGTCCGGTCTCCAGCATGATTCCGTAGGACATCCGGATGAGCTTGCGCATCTGCTCGAGCTTGCGCCCGGCCAATCCGATTTCTTCCAGCCGGAGGAGGACCTGCGTCCGATCCAGAAGGCGCATGACAATCCTCTCCCCATGGGCCGTCGGGATCAC
>JAUWSZ010000280.1 GCA_030609865.1 bacterium
CGCACTACGCGAACCCGAAAGAGGCCTATCAGGCAACGGTGGAGAGGATCGAGAAGACCGTTCAAAGGCTGCAGACCCCTCTGCGTCCGAAGGCGCCGGAGAAAACGGACGCGAAACTGCGTGTGAAGGCGAACATGAGGAGAAACGAGTACCTGAAAGCGGTGAAAAAGACGAAGGCCTATGTCAGAAGCGGGGACATCATCCAGGCGGTCCTCTCTCAGAGATTGGAGGTCCAGGAGGCTGTCGATCCGTTCTCGCTCTACCGGGCGCTGCGACTCGTGAATCCTTCCCCCTACATGTTCTTCCTTCAGTATCCTCACTACGCGTTGGTGGGATCCTCACCGGAGGTGCTGGTGCGCGTCGAAGGGACTTCGGTGGAAGTTCGCCCGATCGCGGGCACTCGCCCCCGGGGGCGGACCCCTCGGGCGGATGAGAAGCTCGGCGAGGAACTCAGGCGGGATGAGAAGGAAATCGCGGAGCACATCATGCTCGTCGACCTGGGACGGAACGATGTGGGGAGGGTCTCTGCCCCCGGGACCGTGGAAGTGGAAGAGCTGATGGTCTGCGAACGGTATTCACACGTCATGCACCTCGTCTCCCACGTGAAGGGGCGTTTGGGAAGGGGGAAGGATTGTTTTGACGCCTTTAGGGCCTGCTTCCCCGCGGGCACGCTTTCGGGAGCTCCGAAGATACGGGCCATGGAGATCATCGAGGAGTTGGAGCCCGATCGACGAGGCCCCTACGGCGGGGCGGTGGGCTACTTCAGTTTCTCTGGGAACATGGACATGGCCATCGTGATTCGCACGATCCTCGCCATGCGTGATCGATTGTACTTGCAGACCGGAGCGGGTATCGTGGCGGACTCCAAACCGGCGCGGGAATACCAGGAATGCCTCAACAAGGCGCGGGCCATGATCAAGGCGATCCAGTGGGCAAGACAGGGCTTTTCCCTTGCCGAGGACTGGGAAGAGGGTGTCGTGTATGATCTTCATGATTGACAACTACGATTCCTTTACCTACAACCTGGTCCAGTACTTCCAGGAAATGGGCAACAAGGTCCTGGTTCGTCGTAACGATGCGGTCTCCACGGAAGAGATCGAGAGGGCGAGGCCGGACTATCTGGTCATTTCGCCCGGTCCGGGGGTGCCTCAGGACGCGGGGATCTCGGTCGAAGCGGTCCGCACCCTCGCGGGGAGGCTGCCGATCCTCGGGGTCTGCCTGGGCCATCAGGCGATCGGTTTCGCCTTTGGCGCGCGGATCGATTCGGCCGCGAGGCTGATGCACGGCAAGGTGTCCCGCGTCCGACATGACGGAAGAAGGATCTACCAGGGGCTGGAAAACCCTTTCCCCGCCACACGGTACCACTCGCTCGCGATACGGCCGAAGGGGTTGCCGTCCTGCCTGAAGGTGACGGCCACATCAGAAGACGGTGAGATCATGGGTGTCAGGCACAAGAGGCTTGCGATCGAAGGCGTCCAGTTCCACCCCGAATCCATCTTAACAACGAGCGGGAAGACTCTCTTGAAGAACTTCCTGGATGCTTACGCCCCACGATAAAAATTAAGAAGGAGGAGACCGTGTCGGTCGTCGAGAAACAAGAGGAGCGGAAGGGGCTGGACCTCGAGTTTTCGAGGATGAAGAGGCTTCCTCCCTACGTGTTCAGCACGGTGGATGCGATGAAGATGGAGGCGCGGAGGGCAGGGGAGGACATCATCGACCTCGGGATGGGGAACCCGGATCAGGGGGCCCCTGCCCACATTGTCGACAAGATCACCGAGGCGATCCATAACCCGCGGAATCATCGGTATAGCGTCTCGCGAGGGATTTACAAGCTTCGGCTGGCCATCGTGGATTGGTACCGCAGGCGATACGGGGTGGAGTTCGATCCGGATTCAGAGGCAATCGCGACGATAGGAGCAAAGGAGGGGCTGGCTCACCTCAGCCTGGCGACCCTCGGGCCGGGAAACATCGTGCTTGTTCCGAACCCGACCTACCCGATCCACATGTATTCGGTCATGATCGCCGGAGCCCACGTGCACAGTGTTCCCATCAGCCCGGACCGGGACTTCTTCGAGGACCTTACCCGGGCCATACGGGGGACCTGGCCGCGTCCGAGCATGATGATCCTGAGCTTTCCCCACAACCCGACGACGCGCGTGGTGGACAAGAGTTTCTTCGAGAGGATCGTCTCGATCGCAAGGGAAAACAAGATCTTGATCGTCCACGACTTTGCCTATTCAGATCTTTGTTTCGACGGCTATCGGGCGCCCAGCCTTTTCGAGGTGCCGGGAGCCAGGGATGTGGGCGTGGAACTGTTCTCCATGTCGAAGAGCTACAACATGCCGGGCTGGCGGATTGGCTTTGTTGTCGGCAACAAGGAAATGATCGGGGCCCTGACCCGTTTGAAGAGCTATCTTGACTACGGCATCTTCCAACCGATCCAGATTGCCGCTATCATCGCCTTGAACGGCCCGCAGGAATGTGTCCAATCCATCGTGGACCTGTATCAAAAGAGGCGGGACGTGTTGGTCGAAGGGCTTGGTCGGGCGGGATGGGTGATCGAGAAGCCGAAGGCCACGATGTTTGTCTGGGCGAAGATCCCGGAGGCGTTTCAGAAAATGGGGTCCCTGGAGTTCACCAAGCTCCTGCTCAAAGAGGCAAAGGTTGCGGTTTCGCCGGGCATCGGATTTGGGGAATTCGGTGAGGGGTACGTGCGGTTTGCTCTGGTCGAGAACGAGCAGAGGATCCAGCAGGCGGCCAGAGGCATACGGCAGTTTTTGTAGAAGGGGTCAGCCTGGATGAAAGGTTCAGGCTGGGAGGAGGGAGACCTTGGAAGCGCTGCAAGTAGGACTGGCTGGATTCGGTACGGTGGGAACGGGAGTGGCCAAGATCCTCCTGGAGGATGCCGCTTGGCTGGAGAGACGGTCGGGAACGCAGGTAAGGCTGAAACGAATCGCCGACCTTGATCTCGAGCGGGACCGGGGGATCTCTCTGGAGAAGGTCGAGACCTCGACCCGTGTGGAAGACATCCTCGAGGACCCGGAGATCCGGGTCCTGATCGAACTGATGGGCGGCATCGAGCCGGCCAAGTCCTTCGTGCTCGAGGCGATTGCAGTGAAGAAGCATGTGGTCACGGCCAACAAGGCCTTGCTGGCGTGCCACGGGGCGGAGCTGTTCCAGGCCGCAGCGGCGAACGGGGTGCAGATCGGGTTCGAGGCCGCTGTGGCGGGTGGGATTCCGATCGTTCGCAGCTTGAGAGAGGGCCTGGCCGCCGATCAGATTCAGTCGATGGCCGGAATCATCAACGGAACAGCAAACTACATCCTCTCCACGATGACGGAACAGGGAAGGGAGTTTCCCGAGTGCCTGCGGCAGGCGCAAGAGAAAGGATATGCAGAGGCCGACCCGAGTCTCGACATCGAGGGGCAGGATACGGCCCACAAATTGGCGATTCTGATCGGCCTGGCCCACGGGGTTAGGGTGCATCCGGATGAGATCTTCACGGAGGGAATCCAGCGCATGACCGGCATGGACATCCGTTATGCGAGGGAATTGGGGTACCGGATCAAGCTGCTGGCCCTTTCGAAGATGCGGAAAGGCGAACTCGAGGCACGCGTGCATCCCACCATGATCCCGGAATCGCACCTTCTCGCCTCGGTAGGCCATGCCTTCAACGCGGTCTACGCTACCGGACAGGGCACGGGGCCGGTCATGTTCTACGGAAAGGGGGCGGGCATGATGCCCACCGGGAGCGCCGTGGTGAGCGACCTTGTCTCGCTGGCGCGGAACATGCGCCCGGGCATGCCCTACGACCTTCCTGCCCTGGGTTTCTATGGCCAGTTTCCCGAGGAGGTTCGGTTGCGACCGATGGAGGAGTTTGTCGCGAAATACTACATGCGCTTTCCCGTTGTCGATCGGCCGGGGGTTCTCTCGAAGATCTCGGGAATCCTGGGGGATCACGGGATCTCCATCCATACGGTCATCCAGAAGGGGCGACAGCGAGCAGGCCCCGTGCACATCATCATGCTCACGCACGAGGCGCGAGAGCGTGATGTGCAGCATGCCCTGGAGGTGATCGATCGATTGGAGGTGGCTCTCGACAAGAGCCTGTTCATCCGCATAGAGGATTCTTTCGATCCTCCTGGTCTCGAGCCCACCTGAGGGGTCTTTGCCGATGGTTGACTGTATCCTTTTGGGCGCTACCCTTCCTGGAATGACGCTCGGCGCCATGCTGGCCCGGGCGGGGTGGAAGGTTCTGTTGCTGGAAAGGAAGAGGGTCGCCGGGGGAAGGGCCGCACCCTGGAAACGGGACGGGTATTTCTCGCTGCCGGGGATTCCAAGGGTCCGCTACGGAGAGAAGGGCCCTTTCTACAGGATCTGCAAGCAGCTCGGTTTGGAACCGCTCCTCGTGCCCATGAATCAGGCCTGGGTTCTCGATACGGATCAGAAGGTCCATCGGATCACGATCGGAAAGCCCGGGATTCTTCGGGCTGACTTCTTCTCCGCATGGGATTGGGTTTTCGCCCTGAGGCTTCTCCGAAGCCTGAAAGGAGAAACGCTGGAGGACCTGGAGGAGGAAAGCCTGGAGGAGTGGTTCGTCCGCAACAGCATACGGGGGAGCCTGCAGAAGTACTTGAAGGTCCTCGCGTATGAATCGACACACTGTACCGCCCCGGAGAGGATATCCGCGGGGGAGACGTTGCGGTGCTTCCAGAAGGCCTTCCGGCTGCGCTCTTACCTGGCTTACCCGCGAGAGGGGTGGATCCCGATTTTGGAAGGGCTCGAGCAGGAGATCGAGAAACACGGGGAAATCCGCTGGCGGACAACGGTCGAAAGGATCGAAATCAAGGAAGGAAGGGTGATCGGTGTAAGGGCGGGGGGGGAGATACTCGAGGCCTCTCATGTGGTCTGTGCCACGCCCTGTCAGCAATTGGTCAGTCTCCTGCCGGAGGGGGCCACGACGAAGGAATTCGTCAATCTCTGCAA
>JAUWSZ010000308.1 GCA_030609865.1 bacterium
CTCATCCTTCGTCACTGCGGCGTACGTTGTGCGCCTCATCAAGAAGAGTAAACCATCGGCTCTGCCGGTGAGAATCTACAGGGCTGTGCCGCTTCCAGCGAGAATTCGGGCACGGGCACGGGCACGCACACGGGCACGGGCACGATTTTCAGACGGCGCCACAGGTCTTCCTGTTCGGCTTATTTCTTCTTCAAAAATCGGGCAAAGGCGCCCTGCATGAATTCGGTTGCAAAGATGGAGGGCATGAAGCGTTCCGCCTCCTGATACTCCTCCATCGCCTTTCGATTCAGGGTGGTCTTGATGAATGTCTTTGCCATGGAGCTGTTGGCGGCGATTCGTTTGGCGATTTCCTCGCACTTCGGGAGGAGTTCGTCGTCCTCGAAGACATCGATCACGATTCCCAGCCGCCTCGCCTCCTCGGGGCCGACCTCGACAGCGGACAGGGCAAGGTAGGCCACAACCTGTTTGCCGAGTTTTTCCAGGCCGCGGGTTACGGTCCAGGCGGGCACGGCGCCGTGGTTGATCTCCTTCAGGGCGAACTTGGCGCTCTTGGAACAGAAGCACATGTCGCAGGTCCCCGAAATCTCGAACCCGAACCCAAAGGCCGCGCCGTTCACTGCGGCGATGATCGGCGTTTCGCAGAACTCGATCGCCTTGAAGGGCTCGAAGCAGACCTTGATGAAATCGAAACCGGCTTCGGTTTTCCCGATGGACGCAAACTGTTCTACATCGGCCCCGGCGGAGAAGACCGGGAAGGGCGTGCCCTTCTTCGGGTGGGTAAAGGTCTGGCCCGTCAGGATCATGCAACCCACATCTTTGTCTGCATCCAACTCCTGTACTGCAGCGGTCAGCTCACTGAAGATCTGGGCGTTGGCAGCGTTGAACTTGTCAGGCCGATCAAACGTCAGAATCGCGTAGTTTTCTTTCTTCTCGATTTTCAGTACCGAGTACCCCATTGACATTCCTCCTCTTCAGTTGAACCCTTGCGGCTTTACCGCATTACGTTCCGTCCACTCGAATGATGGCCGCGTCCGCCTGGGCAAGCCCGCCGCAGATACCGCAGGCTCCGTAGCCTCCGCCCCTTCGTTGAAGTTCGTACGCGAGGGTCATCAGGATCCGGCCGCCGCTGGCTCCCACCGGATGCCCGAGGGCAACCGCCCCGCCGTTTACGTTGAGCCTCTCCCTCAATGCGGCCAGCTCTGCAGCGTCTCCGCCGTAGTACTCGTTTGCCAGGATCTTGCTCGAGACCAGGGGCATTGCGGCAAAGGCCTCGTTGATTTCGAGCAGAGACATGTCATCCAGCCCCAGGTTCGCCTGTCCCAGGGCCTTCCGGATGGCATCCGCGGGCGCCGAGGCGATGTGTCGTGGTTCTCGCGCCACACTGGCAACCGTGAGGATGGTGGCCAGGGGCGTGAGCCCCAGCTCCCGGGCCTTCTCCTTGCTCATCAGCACGACCGCGCTCGCGCCCGCGTCCAATCCGGGCGCGTTTCCTGCCGTAACCGTCGGGCTGCCGTAGACCGGTTTCAGTCTCGCCAGTTTTTCCACGCTCGTGTCCGGCCTCGGGGATTCGTCCCGGTAGAAGACGACAGGCTCTCCCTTTCGCTGCGGGATCTCCACGGACATCAGCTCGTCCTCGAATCTGCCTGCCTCGTTCGCTTCAGCCCATTTCTTCTGGCTCCGGACGGCCCACTCGTCCTGCTCCTCCCGGCCGATGTCGTGCTCCAGGGCCACGTCCCCGGCATCCTTGGCCAGAGAGTTGTGCCCCGTGTACCCGATCGGGAAGAGGTGGTCCTTGACCTTCGGTTGAGCGAGCCCCGTTTCCCACCGTACATTGTGAAGCACAAAGGGCGTGTTGCTCATGTTTTCAGCGCCCACGGCGAGCACCACGTCCGACTCTCCGTAGCGAATATCCCGGAAGCCCATCTGCACGCACGTCAAGGAGGAGCAGCAGGCTCGATCCAGGGTGAGGGAAACGGTGTCCGGCGGGAGCCCTGCCTTGAGCAGGGCCTGGCGGGCGTTGACATTGTATTCGATGGCCGCTTCCGACTGGATGCACATGCCGTAGTAGACCATGTCCACCTGTTCACCCGGCAGAGAGACCCTGTTCAGGACTTCCCGGATGACCATGGCACCCAGGTCTGTTCTGTGGAAGCTCCGGAGGACCCCCCCGAACCTGCTGAAGGGCGTTCGAAGGGCACTGACGACGACGACTTCTCTTGGCGTTTCCATGATGGGGATTCCTGTTTGTGCGGGGGTAGTCTCAGTTGCGCGGTCAGCCTTCCTCGGAAGACTCGATCACCTCACGAAGCTGCTCTCCGACGAAATCCAGGTGCCGGATCACCGCCTTTCGTGCCGGATTCGGTTTGCGCTCGACAACGAGATTCACGATCTGCCGGTATTGCTGTGTTATCTTCTTCGAGATGTTGGGTACGTTGAGCAGCTTCTGACGGCTGTAAGGGATGGCCCCATCCAGGAGGGTCCAGACCGATTTCATGAAGTGTGCGTAAATGGAATTGTGCGTCGCGTCTGCGATGGCGAAAAACGTCTTCTGGTAGAGCCTGCTCGGCTCTACTTCGAGGATGGACTGCTTGCCCTTGATCTGCTGCTCGAGCTGATCCGCATAGTTCTTGATCGTTTTCAGATCGTCATCGGTGGCACGCTCTGCGGCCATGCCTGCGCCTTCGGAGTCGATCTTTACACGGACCTCGAAGAGTTCGAGCACCTTCCAGGGGTCCACCTCGATCATGCCCTGGATCGGGTCCTGGATGCTCTGAGGCACGACCGATCGAACGATGCTTCCCTCGCGGGGCCGCACCTCGATCAGCCCGATCGCCTCGAGCACGGTCAGGGCCTCCCGCAGGGTGGGGCGGCTCACGCCGAGCATCTCGGACAGGTCCTGCTCTTTGGGCAGTCGGTCCCCCGGTTGGAGGGCGCCGGACAGGATGATGCCCTTGATCTGTTCAACGATCTTCTGGGAGATCTTCACGTTCTTCTCGATGGGGACCAAATTTTTCATGATCTCGAGCCCCTTTATGTTTACAAGCAATTGATTTTGTGATTGATTCAATTAGTCTGACTTAATATAGGTTTAGTTAGCGAATATACTGCAATGCTTCCGGGATGGCAAGTGAAAACCGAGCGAACGCCCCCTTCTCAGCAGGAATTTCCTTGACAAGAGAAGGGCCTAAGTGTTATCAAAGATTTCGTGGTCTGACTATAAACAAGTAAAATCTGTATACAGGGAAGGGGAACTTCCATGGCCAGAGAAGACGGGGGAGAGAACTTCAGGAAGGCGAAAGAGGCCTGGGAAAAGGGCAGGGAGAGGTACGCGGCAAAGCTCAAGCCCGGGACCAACCTGTCCGGGATCCCGATGAAGACGGTGTACACAAAGGAAGATGTCGAGGGATTGGATCTCGATACCATGCCCGGGGTCTATCCGTTTACGCGCGGGCTCTATCCTGACGGGTACGCGCTGACCCCGTGGATGCAGCAGATGGTCTTCGGGTTCGGGACCTGCGAAGAGACACGGACAAAGATGGAGACGCTGGTCGAACAGGGCATGGAGGGGTATTTCGGCCATAAGGTGTTCAACGTGGTCTACGATATCCCGGCCATGTACGGAATCGATGCGGATCATCCCGAAGCGGAGGGCAACGTGGGGCAGTGCGGCGTGCATCTGTCCACGCCCGACGACTACGACGAGCTGATACGGGGCTGGGAACTGGAGACGACGAATTTCTCGTTGATTACGGGTGAGAACTGCCTGCCCGGGCTGGCTCACATCGTGGCGGCTGCCGAGAGGCGAGGCAAGCCCCCGGACGCACTGCGCGGAAACTCGATGAACTGGTATCCCCGCACGGCGGTGCAGGATATTCCGTCCTGGGAGCCGGAACAGGGCTATGCCCTGATGGTCGACCTGATCAAGTACTGCACCAAAGACATCCCTCCCTGGAACACGACCAACATCTTCATGTACGGCATCTCCGAGGCCGGGGCGACACCGGTGCAGGAGCTTGCGTACGGTCTCGGGTGGGGCAAGTCCGTGATCGATGCGGGCAAGGATGCCGGACTGGAACCGGATTCGTTTGTGGGCCGTCTCGGCTTCCAGGTGGGTGTGCAGAGCAATTTCTTCGAGGAGATCGCCAAGCTGCGGGCCCTCAGGAAGATGTGGGCCAAGATCACGCGGGACGCGGGCTGCACGAAACCGAAGTGCCTGCACGCGCGCGTTCACATCCATACGAGCGGAAACGTGCTCGTGGCCCAGCAACCGCTGAACAACACGGCGAGGATCACGATGCAGATCATGGCGGCCGTGTTGGGTGGCGTACAGTCGATCCACTCTTGCTCGTATGACGAGACGATTGGGATCCCCACCGAGCTTTCTCACCGGACCGCCCTGCGGTCCCAACAGATCATGATGTGGGAGAGCGGGATGCGGGATGTGGCCGATCCCCTGGCCGGGTCCTACTATGTGGAATGGCTGACCGACCGGATCGAACAGGAGGCCTGGAAGCTCTTCAATGAGTTGGAGGAACGGGGCGGTTACATGAAGGGCCTGAAGGACGGTTGGATCAAACGGACGATCGACAACAGTGCTTACCTGCGGAAGAAGGCGATCAAGAGTGGTGAACTCCCCGTTGTGGGGGTGAACCGTTATGTGACGGCGGAAAAGGAAGAGCACCAACCGTTCCGGGTGGATTACGCGGTGGAAAAGAAGGCTATCGAACGACTCCGGGCCTTCAGGAACAAGAGGAACGCCCAGGAAGTGGAGAAATCCCTCGGGCAGTTGGAGCAGGCGTGCGCAAAGCTCAAGGCAGGGGAGGGC
>JAUWSZ010000691.1 GCA_030609865.1 bacterium
CCGGGCAGGGCGGTCACGGACATCCCCTGGTCGACCGCCTCCCGGACCAACCTGAATCCGGGGTCGCTGATGCTCGGGCTGCCGGCGTCGGAGACGAGGGCCACGTCCTTGCCTTCCCGCAGGGCATCCAGGATGGCTGGGATGCGTTTTTCCTCGTTGTGCTCGTAATAGCTGACGAGAGGGCGCGAGATCCCGTAGTGGGTCAGCAGCTTCCGGGTCCGCCGGGTATCCTCGGCCGCGATGAGTTCGCATTCCTCGAGGGTCCGCAAGGCCCTGAAGCTCAAGTCTTCGAGGTTTCCGATGGGTGTGGCAACCAGATGGAGGGTTCCCGGTTTCGTCCCGTCCGCCATCTCACGCCTCCCACAGCTCGAAGGCGTCCGGTATGTGCCTCAGGGTAGATCGGGTGCCGTCAAGGGTAACGGAGACCACATCGAACCGTGCCGGCCGGTCTTCCAGGCGCTTGTGCTGGATGTAGGCCTGGGCGGTCCGTGAGATGCGCTGTTGCTTCTTCCATTGGATCGTCTCCTCCGGGGAGTGCCCGGCAGACGCCTTCAAGGTGCGCACCTCGACGAACACGAGGGTCCCGCTGTCTTCGGCCACGATGTCGATCTCCCCAAGACGATTCCGGTAGTTACGATCGAGGATGCGAAACCCCTGTTTTTCCAGGAAGCGGGCGGCAAGCCGCTCCCCCTCTTGCCCCTTTTCTTTCGTGGAGGCCTTCTTCGATGCCATTCTCAGCCTCTTGCGCTCCGGCTCATGCCCTCGAGATGCACTGCCCCGGGGTCTGATCCCTGATCCTTTGGCTATTAGCTGTTAGCCGTTAGCTATTAGCTCCCAGCCCTTTCCCCCGTCACGAGTCCCGCTGGGGAGGGGCGGTGGGCTAATACCTAACAGCTAATACCTAATACCTGTCTTTCCCCTTTCGCCTTGCGGCGCAAGCCGCATCAGGGGGTTCTGTCGTGAGAATAAAGCTCGGGAAGGAGGGAACGCATTTCCGATGCCAGGAGCTCTTTGACGCCCCTGAAACTCCTGCGATGTATGGGGCAAAAGCCGTGTGCCTGCAGCGCTTCCATGTGTTCGCGCGTCCCGTACCCCTTGTTTTTCTTGAAGTTGTATTGAGGGTACTGTTGGTGGTAGGCCTCCATGAGCCGATCCCTGGTTACCTTGGCCAGGATGGAGGCTGCGGCAACCGACTGGCTCCTCTGGTCGCCCTTCTTGATGCATTTCTGTGGGAGTTCGATTTCCAGGGGGACAATGCCGTCGATCAGCAGGAAATCGGGTACTAAGGGCAGGCCCCTGACGGCCCTTTCCATCGCCTTTCGGCTCGCCACGAGGATGTTCAGCGCGTCGATTTCCTCCTGGCTTACCTCCGAAATCGCGAAGGCGAGGGCCTTTTCGCAAATCAGATCATACCCCCTCTCCCTTTCCGCAGGCCGGAGCTTCTTGGAATCCGTGATGCCCTGGTAACGTTCGCCGGGAGGCAGGATCACAGCGGCTGCGACCACAGGGCCGGCGAGAGGGCCCCTGCCGGCTTCGTCCAGGCCTGCGATGTGGCTGTATCCCTTTGCCAGCCAGGAGGTCTCAAAATGGAGCATATCCGCAGGCGCTTCCCACAGGTCTTGTTGCGTGGTCGTGGGCTTCACGATTTCTTTTTCATTTGATACTCCCGTATTTCTTTCAGCCGTGCGGCCTTGCCGGAGCGCTCGCGGAGGAAGTAGATTCTCGAACGTCTGACATGGGCCCGCTTGAGGATCTCGATCTTGACCAGATTCGGTGAGTGTATCGGGAAGATCCTTTCCACGCCGATCCCGTAGGAGATCTTCCTGACCGTGAAGGTTCCTCTGGAGAGCCCCTTCTTCACGCGGATGACCACGCCCTCGTAAGGCTGGACCCGCGCCTTGGCGCCCTCCCGAAATTTGCAGTAGACGCGCACCGTGTCGCCCGTCCTGACTTCGGGCAGGTCCGCGCGCATCTGTTCCTTTTCGATCTGTTCGATGTTGTTCATTTTCCCTGCTCCTTTTGCTCTGCACTCAGCCACTCGGGTTTTCCGAGGGCCTCATGGTCGCATAAGACGTGAAAAAAATCACCGATCACACAGGATTCGATCGAGTATGATCGAGACGGCAGACCGTACAGACAGGTGGTTGAATTCTCCCGATCCATGGATCGGGAGGAGCCGATAGTCGGCTGCTTCTATGTCCTCCTCCAGAAGGCCCCATCCGGTTCCGAAGAGGAGCAGAAAGGCCTCCTCCCCCTTTCGGATGCCGGCTCTCATTTCCGGATAGTCGAGATCCGCGCTCGTCATTCGGGCGCTGGTTGCCACGGTCTTGGGGGGCCTTCCCCACTCTTGTTCGATATCCTTTCGGGTCCCCTCCAGATCGGCCGCGATCCGTATCAAGGAAATCGCCTCTTTTCGGTTCGGGTTGTACCGGGCGCCCCATCCGGTGTTCCAGTGGTCGAAGATCATCTGGCCGAGATCTCTCTGGCTCCGCATCGGGTTGAGGAAATAGAAGGCGCGAACGCCGTAAGTCCGACAGGCCCTGGAGATGTCGTGCAGGTCCAGGGGGGTCAGACAGGTTCGTACGACCCGACGATTCTTGTTGTACACCGGGTGGTGGACAAGCGCAACGTATACAGG
>JAUWSZ010000229.1 GCA_030609865.1 bacterium
ACGCGATCGCGAACCTCTCGGCAGCTTCAGAGAACTTCACGGCAGCCAATTCCCGGATCGAGGACGCTGATTTCGCCGCGGAGACCGCCATCTTCGTGAAGAACCAGATTCTGATGCAGGCAGGCACAGCAGTGTTGGCCCAAGCGAACCTTCTGCCTCAGGCCGCGTTGACCCTGTTGTCCTAGGGGATACGCAACAGACAGTCCGGGCACCCTGAGGCATAAAAGTTGACCGAGGATGTTGGTACAGATGCGGAAGCTACAGCGACACGGCCAAAGGAAACCCTTTTTCTGCTCTTCGAGCAGTTCACCTGACCGGCCGCTCCGGTGGGGAGGGGAAGCATTCCCCTCCCCATCCGGATCGGTATTTTCTTTCCACCTCGTCACGGGGTCCTCTGATCCTGGGAGAAGGAGGGGAGTTTCATGGCAACCCTGACCGTTTCCGGGATAGCGTCGGGCATTGATTTCGCGAACCTGATCCAGCAGCTGCTCGAAGTGGAGAAAATGCCGGTCAATCGTCTGGAAAGACAGAAGACCACCTACGAACAGAAGAGCGCCGCCTACACGGACCTCTCGAACAAGCTGGAGGCCCTCGAATCGGCCGCAGATGCGCTGCGCCTTTCCACCAGCTTCGGGGGAAAGGAGACGACCGTCAGCGATGAGACGATCTTTACGACAAACGTCTCCTCCTCAGCCACCACGGGCAATTACAGCATGACGGTCAACCAGCTTGCCCTTGCGCACAAGCTCAAAGCGGGCGTGGGGCTCGCCTCAGCGGACGCTGCGGTCGCCTCGGGCAGTGGCCAGTTCACCTTCAGGGTCGGGAACACGGGAACGGAGTTCACCGTCGATGTAGACGCCGGCATGACGCTGCAGGAATTCAAGAACGCGATCAACGACCTCGACGCCGGCATCCACGCGGTGATCATCAACGACGGGACCGACACGGATCCCTACCAACTCATCCTCTCGAGCGATGAAACCGGCGCAGACAACAAGATCATCGTCACCCAGGACGGCACAAACCTTGGGTTCCCCGTAAACGACACGGATCTCACCTCAGACCTGCATCTCCAAGCGCCTCAGGACGCGGAGATCGTCATGGACGGGTTGACCGTCTACAGGTCGAGCAACACGATCACAGACCTCGTCCCGGGGGTGAGTCTGTTCCTCCACAAGGCAGACCCTGCGACGGCCGTCACCCTCCAGGTGAGTGAAGACCGGGAGGCGGTCCGGGAAAGCATCGAGGCGCTGGTCAATAGCTACAATGATGTGATCAATTTCATGAATTCTCGGAGTAACTACGACACAGACGACAACGAGGCCGACCCGCTTTTTGGAGAAGGCACGGTACGGTCGATCGAGCGTCGCATGAGCCAGATCGTCTCGACAGGCGTCGCCGGGCTGCCATCCGATATGAGGGCCCTGGCACAGATAGGCATCTCCACGGATCGGGAAGGCACGCTCTCCCTCGATTTGGGCAAACTCCAGGATGCCCTCGATGAAAACCTCGAGGGGGTAACGAACCTGTTCGTGAAGGGCGAATCCACGGAAGGTGTCGCGGAACAGTTCTACCAACTCGCCTTGGGCGCTACGAGGTCCGGGGACGGAGACCTGGCCATCCGGATGGACGGCCTGCAGGACAGGGTCCGGAAACTGAACGCAAAGATCGAAGTACAGGAGGCGGCACTGGAACGATTGGAGGTACGGCTCAGGGCTCGCTTTGCCGCCCTGGAAAGCCTGATTGCCTCTGTCCAGTCCACGAATCTGTCTGCTTTGTATACCTCATGAGGCGATAGAGAGGAGAATCGATGCAGTTGAATGTGGCAAGGGATTATCAGAAAGCGAACGTGACCACAGCGGACCGGGTTCGACTTGTCGTGATGTGCTATGAGGGATGCATCGCCAACGCGTTGAGGGCCCAGGAGGAAATGAGAAAGGGCAACGTGGCGGAGAAAGGGGTCTACTTGAGCAAGGCCACGGCGATCGTTACCGAGCTTCTGAACACGCTTAACAAGGAGCAAGGAGGGGAGATTGCAGAGCGGTTGGAGGTCCTCTATCGATACGTCCTGCATACGTTCACCCAGGCCAACCTAAAGCGGGACCCGGGCCTGATGGAGGGAGCTATCCGGGTCTTGCGCGAGTTGAAGGATGGCTGGACCGCCCTCGCCGAAAAAGGGGTCAACGTGTGAACCGTCCCGCCGCCTTCCAATCGGCCGCCGAAAGACTGGCCGAAGTCTTCGAGATCGCCAAAGAGCAGCGGGAATTTCTCGCCCGTGGCGATCTGGACGCCGTCGATAAGTTGCAGGCAAAGCGTCAACAACTCTTGGCAGGAATTCAATCCCTTGACAAGAGGGATCAGGACGCTCGAGGCACCCTTTCGAAGATCCTGCACCTCGACCGGGAGATGGGTTGCCTGCTGTCTTTGGAAATGTATGATATTAAAGAGAAAATGAAGACCATCGGTTCCCTGAGAAAACTGCTCCGAAGCCGCCCGCCGGCCGGAAGGCGCCCGCCTCGCCAACTCTCCCGACACGTCTGATCATGGTATAGAAATTGCTGCTTTCCCCCCCAGCAGGACGGACTGGCGAGACGCGGTCCGTGTCTCGCTTCGAAACGGGATGATCGTTCCTCTATTCATGAAGACGCTCGTGTTCGCGGGGAGGAGTATTCTCCGATGTCTCTCAGGATCCTGACCTTCAACTGGCATGAGTCCTACATCCATCTGCTCGCCAAAACAGGGTACGACTTCGACGTGGTAGAGAAAGAGAAGGCGGGCATCCGCGGCTGGATCCGTGCCATCCGGCCCGTTCCGGCGAACTGCCGTCTTGTCACCGAGTCAGAGGCCCGAGCCAAGCTGAATGCAGGTACGTATGACCGGATCATCGCACATAATGTGGGTGACCTGTTGTTCGTGCAGGAGGTTGAGACGCCCAAGGTCCTGGTCTTCCACAACAAGCTGTCTACCGAGATCGCCCTCGGCAAGGACCCGGTCGACAAGTCCGAATACCTCGA
Organism: bacterium; assembly: GCA_030609865.1. The sequence goes on from JAUWSZ010000229.1 coordinate 3,015, forward strand.
ACGCGTGTCGCGGCTGTTCGCCGAGACCAGGAATCTGAGCCTCGTCTTCATCTCACATGAGAAGATGCAAGATTGGGGGTTTCTCGGAGAGATCATCCTCCCGGGCGTCGATTCAGACGACTACGGTACGTACTCGGGCGAGGAGGAGAGGGTGTTGCGGGTCGGGAACGGGCTCCGGGAACGAGATGTCATGCTCGGCTATTCGGTTCAGGAGAGGGTGACCCGCGGGCTTCCCTCGACGATTCTTGGGCTGAATCCGTTGATTCCTCACGCCTATGTTCCGAAGGACTGGGACGAATACAGGGCGTTCCTGCGCGGTCACCGCGTTTACCTGAACACCACCCTGGAACCCTACGAAGACGGGTACAACCTGGCCATGCTCGAGGCGATGGCAACCGGGATGCCGGTCGTCTCGACCGACAACAGCACCTCGCCCATCGAGGACGGTGTGAGCGGCTATTTGTCGAAAGACGAAGCGGTATTGAGAGCCAGGCTCGAGACGCTCTTGAAGGATCGGCGCCTGGCATCGTCGATCGGCAAAAGGGCGAGAGAGCGTGTCCTCGACCGCTTCCCCATACGGAAGTTCCTCGATCGTTGGGGCCTTGTCCTGGAAGCAAAGACCTTCCATCAGGCACGCGGTGCGCGAGCTGGGACGCCGGGCAGGCGGAGTGAGATTTTACTGGTTCCTGACACTGCACAGGCGATCTCGACGGAACCGATAAACGGAGGTCAACGAAGGAACATGCCGAGTGTCAGCCAGAAAGAGGCTGAGGCCGACTCCACGCCCTTGCACGATTACTACAAGAAAGAGCGAAGCGAAGTTGCGGTCCTCATCCCGGAGGAGGCAGAGCGGATTCTGGATATCGGATGCGGTGGCGGACACCTGGGGCGCCTCCTGAAGAGTCAGGCTGAAGGGCGGGAAATCTGGGGCGTCGAGATCCATCCCGATGCCTGCCGGGAGGCCCGAAAATGGCTCGATCATGTCAGTCTCGCGGATGCCTGCGAGTGGGACCCCCCGGTGGAGGAAGGCTACTTCGATGTGCTCGTCTTCGCGGATGTCCTGGAGCATCTGCTGGACGCTAAGGCAACGCTCGAGCATTACCTTCGCTGGTTGAAGCCCACGGGTTCGGTGGTGATGAGCATTCCGAACGTTCGCTTCTGGGAGCTCGTACAACATCTGGTCGACGGATACTGGACTTATGGGGATGAAGGCCTTCTCGACCGGGGCCATGTAAGATTCTTCACCTGGGCTGAGATCAAACGACTGCTGGCATCCTGTGGTCTCGAGTGCGGCGAAGTTCGTTCGAACCTGGACAGGCGATGTCCGGACGTGGCCGCTGGAAGAACGATCGACCTTCGGCTGGGCCGAATTACCCTGCACGATCTCGAGCGGGATGAACTCAGGGAGTTTTTCACCGTTCAGTACCTCGTGCGGGGAGTGCGAACGAGACAACATCTGCTCAGCGAAGCGGAGCGCCTGGAGGTCGAGGGCAGAGGCCGGGAGGCCTTCCGACTGTACGCAAACCTCCTCGCCAGAGACGGAGTGGACACGAAGGCGGCAGGGAGGCTGGCCGAGATCGGGACGACCGTAGAGGAGAAAAGGAAGGCATCTGCGCTCATCGACGAGTGCCTCTGCGTACATCCCGCGAACATTGAATTGCTGCTTGCCTCGGCGCGGCTGCTCGTCGAAGGGAAGCGGCTCGAGGAGGCCAGGCAGAGACTCGAACGGGTGTTGTTGTTCGAGCCCGAACATGGGGAGGCAAGGGCCCGGCTCGATGGTCTGTCCTGTTGTTGACGGATCTGCTTGGGAGAACTCGTTCTTTGGCATCGAACCTTCAATTTCTTGACGCCCCTGCCGCCCTCCACCCACCCAGTGCCCCAACGGATGCAAACCTTTCTCGAGGCCCTTTCGATAAGGCCAACCGTTGGCTAACCCAAAGAGATAGCTAGAGAAACCCAGTCCGGGAGCGCGTCCGGGCGAAAGGCGGGCCAAGCCGGTAGCGTCCGGAAACAGGCCCCGTGGATCCTGATTTTGCGTATCGTGGCTGATGGTACGGAACTTGCTGTTTGCATACCGTCGAGAACAAGAAAAGGCAATCCTGCTCCGGACCGGCCCCGTAATTGAAGGGCTAAACTCCCGGCTCTGCCGGTGGTCAGCTAATTGGGTCGCACGAAGTGCGAAGAGGTGCGAAAGTGTCACGTGTTCTTGTCTCCCAGCTTGCACGAATGGGTGATCTCACCCAGAGTTTGTACCTTCTCGAGGACCTGGTACAGGCAGCGGGTCACCGGGTCTCCGTTTTGGTAGACAAGAGGCTCGAGGCGTTCGTCCGAGCCCGTGTTCCGCGGCTCGAGGCGGTCTACACAGTGGACCTGGAGCGGCACCTGCGAGGATTCCGGG
>JAUWSZ010000663.1 GCA_030609865.1 bacterium
TGGATCATTCGCTTTCTCGATACCCTTCGCAACCATACGAGCAGTCCGACGAGGATGACGATGACGGGCAACCCGGCGACGTTGAACGACTTGATCATCGCCCTGGTACCCGGTTCGACGTCACGCAACGGGTTGAACCGCTGGGCCTTCGTGCGCATCAGGGCATAGGCTTCTCTTCCGTTGAAGGCATCGATTACATTCATCACGAACTGGGCGTTCGGGCTCTTCCCTTCCTTGTCGATCAGGTTGTCCTGCAAGATCTCCGAGGTGCCCACAAGAAATACCGCTCCCGGTTTCCCCACCTTGACCGTCGCCTCCGCGCGCAGGATCTCCGACAGATCGATTTCGGTCTCCGCCTTGCCCTTTTCCCCCGCCGGATCGTCCCCGTCGCCCGTCTCGGACGGCGCGGCTTTCTCCGGAATCGGCTTGTCTGCGAAATAGCTCGGGAAGCCTCCCTCCAGGACATAGGCAAGGGCGCTCGCCTTGAGTTGTTCCTCCGGTCCGGGTGGGCGCAGGAGAAGAGGATTCAGGTCGATCCTTCCCTTCATCTCCCAGGACTGATCCGAAGAGGAGAAGAGGCGGACAGGCTTCAACCCGTTCTCCTTCGCCTTCTCTTCGTCCATGACCAGCGGAGAAGCCTTCAACATCACCAGCCCTTTGATGTCTTCGAGGACCGCCATCTCTTTGTTGATCGACTCGTTCTTGATGATCGGGGCAAAGTAGATCGGCCTCTCCCCTCCCCCGAAGCGCTGTGGCACCCTCTGCTTGAAACAACTCTCGTCCAACACGTATGCCGCCGAGCTGGAGAGGCCGTAGTTCGTAAGCAGCTTCTCGATCCCTGTGTCGAGGGGGAGATAGACCGGTCCCTGCTGACGAAAGGCCCTGCGGTTCGGGTCCTGGGGATGGACCTCCCGGAACCGGTCCAGGAAGAGGATCAGTCCCCTGCCTTTCATCAGGTACTGATCGATTTCGTACAGCTCAAACTCGGTGAACTCTTCCTTCGGCCCTGCGACAATCAGGGAGGCCAGCCCTTCCGGGATCGATTCTTCCTTCAGGTCGATCCTCCGGACGGTGTAGTCCTCGCGCAAAATGTTGTGGAAATTCGCGAGGGATCCCTGCCTCTGCTGGCCCGGGAGGGGAGGCCCTCCGAGTTCGAGGCACCCGTGTGAGGTGAGATAACCGATTTCTTCGTTCACCTGGATAACGTTCTCCACCGCCTCGCCGATCGCCTGCTCGAGCGGGTCCGCACCCATGAGCTGGTACTGTGTGCCGAAGATAGGAACCTTCATCACCTTGATCAGGCGAATCCCCTCGACGCGGTCGCCGTGGCGGACGACCAGGCCGGCAAATCCCTGGCCCTCCGGGATCTTCTGCCCGCGCCGGTCCTGAAACCCGTCCCACCGGAGTCGGAGAAGATTGTAGGTTTGCGCCTCTTCGCCGGCTTGTTCGTCCCGGGTCGGATCGAGAGAGAAGAAGGCGAGCTTGCCGTAATGGCTGTCGTTGAGCTTTTCGACCATGCTCTCGACCTTGCCCGGTACTTCGGCGAGCCCGGTCAAATTCATATACGGACCTACGGCCTGCAGGGAGGAAGAGAGGAAAAGCAGAACCTTCACATCCTCTTCGAGGCCGAGCAGAGCGCTGATCTCGCTCGCCATCTTCCTGATCTTGACCGTGATCTTGTACTCGAGCACCTCCGTGGACGTGATGGCCGGAATCGTCTCGATCAAGTCGCCGTGAATCAGGACCATGCCCATGTACGCCTTCTGGAACCTGACCTCGTCCTGTTCGAATTTCTGAATCTGTACAGGGTGAATTCCGTAGTCCCGGGCGATCCCCCGGTTCCTTTCCGCCTCTTCCCCCTTCCCCTCGGACACGTCATAGAACTCGTAGTTGAAGTACCGGTTTCCCGCCACGCTGTATTCCGCCAGCAAATCCCGTAGGGACCGCTCGATGTTGTTATAAGGGGCGGGCAACCGGCTTGTGAAGAACACCTTCACCGTCAGGGGGTCGGAAAGGGTGCCCACGGCCGTCCTGCTCGCCTCGGACAGGGAGAACATCTTGTTCGCGGTCAAATCCACCCGAAAGAACAGCGTTGTCCCGGCGAGGTTCAACAACACGACCACGGCGAGGTACATGAGGAACCGAACGTGCTTACTCATCCTTCCGGGCTTGCTCATCACAGCGACCTCATTTCTTCTCCTGGATCACCAGATAGGTTCCGTAAAGTGCGACGAAGCACACACTCAGGAAATAGACGATGTCCCTGGAATCCAGTATGCCTCGCGAGATGTTCTGGAAGTGGAAGTCCGCACCGAGAAACTGGAACACGCCGACCACGGATTCCGGCAGGAAGAAGAGCATCTTGTCGATCAGGGTGAGGAAGAAACAGACGGACATGCCGATGATGAAGGCAACGATCTGGTTCCGCGTCAGCGACGAGGCTAACAGGCCCACGCTCGCAAAGGCGGCGCCCAGAAGCACGGCACCCGCATATCCTCCGATCACGGGCCCCCAGTCCAAGTCTCCGTAAAAGGATATGAATATGCCGTAGGAGAGCGTGGGGACAAGCATGAGCCCCACGAAGGCGACGGCTGCAGCGAACTTCCCTATCACCACATCACGAACCGAGACGGGCAGCGTCAGCAGAAGCTCGTAGGATCCCGTGTTCAGTTCCTCGGAGAACAGTCGCATTGTGATCGAGGGCACGATGAAGGCGAAGAGGATGGGCAAGAGGCCGAAGAACGTCCTCATTTCCGCCTGGTTGAAGAGAAA
>JAUWSZ010000677.1 GCA_030609865.1 bacterium
AAAAAATCTTACATCAGGCTGGAACGTATCGTGTTCCAGAGCTCGGTCTTTCGCTTTTCAATCTCCTCGGAACCGTAGGGGTCTGCCGGACCCACTGTCAGAATGATCGGCTCCGCGATGAAATAGAATACATTCATCCCGATGAAGCTGTGGATATAGTGCAGAGGATCGATCTCCCGGAAGAGGGCTTCCCGCTTGCCTTGCTTCAGGAACTCGTTCGAGATTTCGTAGAGTGGAGTGAAGTATTCCTGCGCGATCTTCCGGACCATGCGACCATTGTCGATGATCTCCCGCAGGAGGATCCGCATCATGTTCCGGTGCTCTTTCGCATAGTCCGTGAAGGTGAACAGGAACTGCCTGAGCTGTCCGAGCCGATCGAGATCCAGGCTCAGGTTCTGCTGGATCAGGTCCTCGAGTTGATCGAAGAAGCTCTGGAACACGGCCTCGTAGAGGGCCATCTTGTTCTTGAAGTAGTAGAAGATCAGGCTGTTCGCAATACCGGCCTGCTGGGCCACCTCACGGGTCGTTGCCCCCCTGAATCCCCTGTTTGCGAATACCTGCTCGGCCGCAAGGAGGATTTGTCCCCTTTTTCCCGGATCCCGATTCTTTTCTGATGCCATGAGGGACTCGCCCCCATTGTTGACCAATTGATCAATAGAACATAACGCACTGCGCAAATGATGTCAACAAAAAAATCAGGGTTCAGACACAAAAAAAGGGGACTGGGTAGATCGGGGACAGCCACCAAACTCCTGCTTCTAGGGTTCGTAGCCCTCACGTGTGCCTCAGTTCACCAGGGAGATGGCGCGGATGGCGCGACGCATCGATGGGAAGACTGCAACGCCCTTCTCCAGGAGCTTGGATCGCATTTGACGAAGGATCCGTTCCGGTTCCAGGTCATCCGGGTCACAGGATCGGGAATACAGGACCATGACCAGGGGCTTTTTGCACTCCTGTTTGACCTTGATCAGGAGGTCGGTGAAAAGGTGCAGGCCCTCCTCGCCCGCCATCCCCAGGGCGAAGTTCATGGCAAGGTCGAAGACGAGCACGTCCGTGGAGGGATTGTTTGCTGCTTCCCGCATGGCAGCCTCGAACTGGGGCGGGGGAATCAGGGGTGCGCCGATGTCCAGGGGGTTCGAGACCGCTGCGCCGGCCGCGGCCAGGATTTTCCTCAGCCGGAGTTCCGTTTCGCCGTCCAGGGGGGGCACTTCCAAGCCTTCCTCGCCGGCGAGGTCCGCCCCGTAGGCGCAGATCCCGCCCCCGCCTCCGGCGACGAGGACGCGCCGGCCGGGCTTCCTCCCGAGGTGTTTCAGCGCCAGCAGGACGTCGAAGATCTCGTCGATCCCGGAGGCCGGGATCACGCCGGCCTGGCGAAAGGCTGCCTCCCAAATCTCGGAGGCTCCGGCGAGCGAGCCGGTGTGGGACATGACCGCCCGCTGAGCGGAAGCGGCCTTGCCCACCTTCCAGAGGACGACCGTCTTCCCGGAGGCCGCCTCCTTCAAGGCCTCGAGAAAGGCCCGGCCGTCCCAGACCCCCTCCAGGTAGGCGGCGATGACCCGGGTCTCCGGATCGCGCCCGAAATAGCGGAGCAGGTCGGTCTCGTTCACGTCCACGCCGTTTCCGTAGCTCACGATCGCGCTGAAGTCGATCCCCAGGCTCTTGCCCAGCCGCCCGATGTGGGCCGAAAGGCCGCCGCTCTGCGACAGGAAGGCCACGTCCCCGACGGTGGTGGAAAAATCGCGACCCGGCAGCAGGGTGAGCCGGTTGCGCGGGTTGTATACGCCGAAGCAATTGGGGCCGATGATCCGGAACCCGCCCTCCCGAGCGAGCCGGAGCGCCTCCCTCTCCAGCGCCTTTCCCTCTTCGCCCGCCTCCCGGAACCCGGACGCCACCATCACAACGCCTCGCACGCCCACCTCGACGCACTCCTCCAGGGCCTGCCGGGACTGATGGGCCGGAAGCCCGATGTAAACCAGTTCGGGCGCTTGCGGCAGGGACCGGAGATCCGGGTAGGCCTCGTTGCCCATGATCTCCGCTTCGTTCGGGTTCACGAGGTAGACCGGGCCGTCGAAGCCCATGGCGAGTTGGGAAGCGGTCAGCATGCCGCCGAATTTCATCGGGTTGTTCGATGCGCCGACGATGGCGAGCGAGCGGGCGTTCAGGATGCCGTCGATTTGTGCAAAGTCAAAGCCCATGGTCCATCAACCCCCCTCTTCTCTTTCCAGCATTGCAACCAACAAGTCCCAGAACCGCTTCACCGACGGGGTGTGAACCCGCTCATCCGGGGAGTGGGCCCCGGTGATCGTGGGCCCGAAGGAGATCATGTCCATCCCGGGGAACCGGTCCCCGATGATCCCGCATTCCAGCCCTGCGTGGATCGCCGTCACGTTCGGCTCCTTGCCGAACAGGGACGGGTAGACAGCCTTTGCCTGCCCGAGGACCGGAGAAGCGGGGTTGGGTTTCCACCCCGGGTACCCTTCCCCGTGATGAACGTGGGCGCCTGCCAGCCTTCCTGCGGCGGCGACCGAGGCCGATGCTGCGGCGAGCTCGGTGGCCACAGAGCTTCGCTGGCTCGTGGCTATCGTAATGGCGCCCTCATCCGAGTTGATCACGGCCAGGTTTGTCGATTTCTGGACCAGCCCGGGAATGTCGGGGCTCATGCGGATCACGCCGTGGGGCAGGCAGACGAGGAGGGCGAGAAGCCGGTCTTGCAGATCCGGA
>JAUWSZ010000036.1 GCA_030609865.1 bacterium
AACGTTCATGAGGCACCGCCTTCTGTTCGGGTGTGCCGTTACGATCGAAGCCCTGCGGTCGCTGAAAGTCGGCAGTCTACCTTACCTTCCTCTTTTCCGTCCAGTGCTTGGGAAGAGATTTGACCGGCCGGGACCTCTTCCTCTATCCTCTGTGTTTCAAGACAGCGCACGAGGAACCAGAACATGGAGCTTAGAAAAGGCTTGCACTTCCTGCAAGTCGAGAAGAAGGGGATTGTGGATTCGACGAGGAACGTTGTGATCCGCGACGGAGAGGGCCTGCTCTGTGTGGAGGTGGGAGGGGGGGGTGAGGAGAACATTCGGCAGACCCTCGCCCTTTTCGAGCAGGAGGGGTTGAACGTCGCGGATGTTCATACGGCGATCATCTCCCACACCCACGCGGACCACATGGGCGCGATCGCCTATTTCCGCGAGCGGATCCCCGGGTTGACCGTTATTGACCACGAGGTGGATGCTCCTTACATGAAGGACAACCGTCTGCTGAATCGGGCTTTCGATGCAGACCTGGTGGCGGAACACTTCCCCGGAAACCAGTTCGACATCCTGGACTTCTACGCGGCCTTCTGCCCGATCTCCGAGACCTCGCCGGACAGGAACGTTCAGGAGGGGGATGTATTGGCCTGCGGCGCGTATGCCTTTGAGGTGATCCACACGCCCGGCCACCACCCGGGACACATCTCTCTGTACGAACGGAACGAGAAGATCCTGTTCGTGGGGGACATGGTGGGGATGGAAGTGCCTTTCTACTCGCCGAGTTCGGGCGGGGTGGAGGGCTACCTGGCGAGCATGGAGAAATACCAGGCCCTCGAAATCGACCAGATCATTCCCTCCCACGGCGATCTGATCGAGAATGCCCGGGAGGCGATCGAGGGTGCCGCCGGAAAGGTGAAGCGGCGCGAGGAGCGGCTTCTGAGCGGACTCGATGGACCGCCCAAGACCTTCACCGATTTGCTTCCGGACCTGTTTCGCAACCCGGCCCAGCACATGTTCCCGGGTGCGGCCGTCCTGGCCAGCCACCTGGAGAAGCTGAAGAAGGATGGCGTCCTCATCGAAGAGGGCGGCAAGTACCTGCTTGCCGGATCGTGAGAAGAAGATAAGAAGAGATTGACCCCCCGCTTTGCCCTGCCCTATACTCCCCATTGGTTTTGTGAGGATTCTGTTTCCGTGACGCACTCTGGAGGAAAGCGATGACCCGTCTTCGCTGCAAGCCTTTCCGTGTCAGCCGGCTGGCTGTGTTGCTGTTGTTCGGGGGTCTCCTGAACATGGCGATCCACACGAGCGTCTCGGGTGAGGAAGGAGAGGCTGCAAAGGCCTTGTCCCTGACGACCGGCGAGGTGCAGAGGCTGCGCCAGCGGGCGGAAGAAGCCAAGGACCTGGAAGAGGAGACCAAGGCAAAGATCCTGGAGACCTGTGACAAGGCCCTGGCCCAGTTGGAGGCTTCGGAAGATTGGTCCAACAAGGCAGCCGCCTTCGACAGTGTCCGTGAGGAGGCGCCGGAGGCTACCGAAACCCTCGAAAAGGAACTCAAGCGGGACCTGCCGGAATCGAAGCCGGAACTACCGGAAGATGCGTCGTTGGATCAGCTGGAACAGGCGCTCATGGAGGTGAAGCTCGACCAGGAGACGGCCAACGAACAGTTGATCAAGCTGGAGTCGGAGGTCACGCGGAGGAGGGAACGGCGGAAGAAAGTGCCGGAGCTGTTGGCGGCCGCCAGGCAGCGCCTCCTGGAGGCGAGGGAAAGAGGGCCCATGGACGGGGCCGGACCTCCTGAGCTTCTCGAGGCCCAGAGGACCCTCCTGGAGGCGACGGTTCTCGCTTCTGAGGCTGAGATAGCGGCCCTGAGGCGCGAGGTTCCCAGCTACGAGGCCCGGAAAAAGCTGCTCACCCTCAGGCTCGACGAGGCCCTGCGCATTCAGTCTGCCAAGGAAAAGGAAGCTGTGTTCTGGCAGCAACAGGTCAGGGAGGGCCGGCGGGAGGAGGCGGAACGGGCCGCCCGGGAGGCAAGGGAGGCCCTCCTCGAAGTGACGGATGCCAGTCCCGAGGTTCGGCAGTTTGCCGAAGAGCTGGCATCGGAGACTGCGGAACTGGCGGAGCAGCGCACAGGTCCGGAGGGGCTTCTTCGCAAGATCGAGAAGATCTCGACTCGGATCGGGGAAACGAGCGAGCTTCTGAAAAAGGTTCGGGCCGATTTTGCAAGCGTCGAGAAGCGGGTCGAGGCGGGGCGCCTGAGCGCCCCGATCGGGGCCATACTCCACCAGCGCCGGAGAGACCTGCCGGATGTGGGGGACCGGAAAGGCGATATCCGGGGCAGGCGTGGGGAGATCGAGAAGGCACAGCTCAAGATCATCGAGGTTCGGGAGGAGAGGCTGGCGGTCTCGGATGTGCAAGGGATCGTGTCGCAGAAGATGAGCGGGGTTGACCCTTCCCTGCCCGAGTACCGGCGAAGGCGCATGGAACGACTTCTGCAGGAACTGGTCTGGAAGAAGCGCAGTTCCCTTCAGTCGCTCGTGAACGACTACACCACCTACTTTGAGAAGTTGATGGAGCTCGACACCAAAGAGCGCGAGCTCGTCGACACGGTGCAGGCCTTTTCCGATTTCATCGATGAGCGGGTCCTGTGGGTCCGAGGTGTCGAACCCTTCAAGCGGGAGACCTTATCCCAGCTTCGGTCGTCCGTGAAATGGATGTTCGACCCGGACAACTGGAAACCGGCGATCCGGACACTCCGGGACGACGTGTCGGAGAACCTCGGTGTCTACATCCTCCTTGCCCTTCTCTTTATCGGCGTGCTTGCCGGCCGCCGAAAAATGACCGTTCGTCTTCGGGCGGTCCACGAAGAGGCGGGGAAGCCCTGGTGCACTGATTTTGGGTTGACCGTCGAGGCCCTGCTGTTGACCCTGCTGGTCGCCGCCCTCTTGCCGGCATTCCTCGGGATGCTCGGTTGGCGCGTGCGCTCTCTGGGCGGGGCTGCGGGCTTCCTGAACGCCATCGGCTCCGCCCTCGAGTTTACGGCCGTCATGTACCTGACCCTTGAAATCCCCCGTCGGGTGTTCAACCCGGAGGGTCTGGGCAGGCTCCACTTCCGGTGGCCCGGGGATCGGCTCGACGACATGTACAGGATCCTGGGCAGGTCTTTTGTCATCGTCCTGCCGGCTGTCTTCGTGATTGCCGCGGCCGAGGGGCAGGGGGATGAGGCCTTGAAGGCATCCCTTGGGAGGGCGGCATTCATTCTGCTCATGCTCGCCCTGAGCACCTTGTTGTTCATCATGCTGCGACCGCGGCTGAGCGCGAAAGGAGAGGAAGCCTCCGCAGAGGGTGGGCGTCCGAGTGGGGCCCGACGGTTCTGGTACGCGGCCATTGTGGCCGTGCCATTGGCGATCGCGGTTGTTGAGTTTCTGGGCTACTACTACGCAGCCCTTCAACTCGGCCTGAGGCTCCACGCTTCGGCGTGTCTCGTCATCGCCGTGTTCATCCTGCAGGGGATGATCCTGCGCTGGCTCCTGCTTGCCCGTCGAAGGCTGGCGATCGAGGAGAACAGGAAGCGCCGGGAGGCCCTTGCAAAGAGGGTATCGGGCGGGGAAGAGGCCGGGGCGCAAGAGCCAGAGGAGGACCTCGATCTGGCAAAGGTTCAGGTGCAGACGAATCGTCTGCTCCGAGGATTCATCTTCTTCACGCTGGTGATCGGCATCTGGTGGATCTGGGTCGAAGTGATCACAGGCTTCGGGATCTTGAGAGAAGTGGATCTGTGGCACACCACCCAGCAGGTGTCCCAGATGGTCACGGATGCTGAAGGCAATACCAGGGTGCAGACCGTGGACCAATTCAGGGCGGTCACCCTGGCAGATATAGTGCTGGCTCTCGTGATCTTGCTGATGACCTTCATGGCGACGAGGAACCTCCCGGGGATACTCCAGGTGGTGCTCTTGCAGAGGTTCGGTTTAGGGACCGGCGAGCGCGCTGCAATCAGCACGATCGTGCAGTACACGATCGTTGTGATCGGCGGTTCGTCTATCTTCAAGATCCTCGGGGTCGGCTGGGGGAACGTCCAGTGGCTCGTGGCCGCCCTGGGCGTGGGCATCGGGTTCGGCCTCCAGGAGATCGTGGCCAACTTCATCTCCGGGTTGATCCTCCTTTTCGAGCGGCCGATCCGGGTCGGCGACGCGGTGACGGTGGGAGACGTGAGCGGAACCGTGTCCAAGATCCGAATTCGTGCGACATCGATCACGACTTGGGACAGGAAGGAGTTGATCGTTCCGAACAAGGAGTTCGTCGTGGGCAGGCTGGTGAACTGGACCCTTTCGGATCCGATTCTGCGTGTGGAGATCCCTGTGGGCATTGCCTACGGTTCGGATACGCAGAAGGCGAAGAAACGGATGCTCGAGGTGGCAAAGGAGAACACAAAGGTCCTCGACGACCCTCCGCCGAGCGTTCTGTTCATGGCATTCGGCACGAATTCGCTGGACTTCGAGCTCAGGGCCTTCACCAAAATAGACACGCTGCTGTCCGTTCGGGATGAGCTCAACATGGCCATAGACAAGGCGTTTCGGGAGGCGGAAATCGAGATCGCCTTCCCGCAGCAGGACATCCACATCCGGTCCGTGAGAGACACATTTCCGATCGCCACCAAAGAACCGGACGAAAAGCCCACTACTTGAGCCGCGGTCAAAACGAGAGAGCAAAGAGGATTCCTTCTCCCCTTGAGGGGAGAAGGTCAGGATGAGGGGTGTACACCGTGGCAAAGAACCGTGCCAGGGAACTCAGAAAGAACATGACTGACGCCGAAGCACTCCTGTGGCGACATTTGCGCAATCGGTAGTTGGGTGGCTCAAAATTCCGTCGCCAGCATGCTATCGGTCCGTACTATGTCGATTTCGTCTGCTCAGAGAAGAAGCTGGTCATCGAGGTGGATGGTGGTCAGCATACCAACAACAAGGAAGCGGACAGCAAACGTTCCGAGTGTCTTGCTGCAAAGGGATACCAGGTGCTACGCTTCTGGAACCACGAGGCCCTGAGCGAGGTTGAAACCGTCTTGGATGCGATCCTTATAGAGCTATCCAAGGAAGAAGCCCCCTCACCCTAACCCTCTCCCCCGCAAGCGGGGGAGAGGGAACAAAGGGTTACTCTGCCGAGGACCCCTGACCCCTACTCCTGCACCTTCGCCTTGCGCCAGGACTCAGAGGATCCTTGGGAACACGTGTTCCTCTAGGTAGCCGACGCATCGGTTCATGTGCTCGAGACACGGATCCCGCATGGCACTCGCGTGCTCGTCGTCGCGGAGCCTTGTCCCTCGTGCGCCTTGAGCCGCGAGAGGCGCCTTCATTTCGTCGGGCAACTCATCGGCGAGGTCCACACGATTCATCGTGGCCCAGGCGAGCGTCCAGGCGCGAGCCACGTTTGCCGGGTTGTAGCCCCCCCCTCCAAGGGCCACCCAGGCCGGGGCGTGTTCCGTAAGGTACGCAACGGCCTGGGTGAAACCGTGCGTAGTGAGTTCGAGCGCTGCCAGAGGATCGGCAAGGAAGGTGTCGACACCAAGCTGAGAGACCACCACGTCCGGCCGGAAGGCCTCCATCAGGCGCGGCACCACGGATTCGAACCCCTTCCAGAAGACGTGATCATCCGTGCCCGGAAGCATGGGCACGTTCACGGCGTAGCCCGTGCCTTCCCCTTTTCCGGTTTCCGCAAGGCCGCCGGTGCCGGGAAACAGGGTACGGCCATCCTGGTGGAACGAGACGGTCAGGACCCGCGGGTCCTCATAGAACGCCCACTGGACCCCGTCGCCGTGATGGGCGTCGATGTCGAGATAGATGACCCGTTTTCCCTGGTTCACGAAGTGCAGGATCGCCAGAACCGGGTCGTTCACGTAGCAGAAGCCGGAGGCCCGGCTTGCGCCCGCGTGATGGAGCCCTCCGGCGATGTTGAACGCGATACGTGCCTTCCCCTGAGAGATGAGTTGCGCGGCATGCAGAGATGCTCCTGCATGGAGAAGGGACCATTCCCACAGGCCCGGAAAGACGGGGTTGTCTCCCGGGCCAAGGCCGTGGGCGAAGTCCCATTGGGTCTCGCCGCGACTGGCCCGTTTGAGTGCCTCCACGTACTCGCCCGTGTGAAACTGCAGGATTCGGGGTTCCGTTGCCGGGCTCGACTCGATCAGATCGGCCTCGGGTAACTGAAAGAGGCCGTAGGCCTTGCAGAGGTCATAGGTGAGTTGCAGCCGTTCGATCTTCAGGGGATGGCTTGCACCGTAATCGTAGGCGAAGTACTTGTCGGTGTAGAGAAAAGCAGTCCTCACAGAGCCTCCTTTTCGGTGCGCTCAGGTGTGATGTCGTGTTCCGTGGAGAGACGAGTGCTCTGGTTCCTCACGAGAGGCCCTCTTCGTGGGCCAGGGCCTCGCTGATTCTTCTCGCGTGCTCCTGAATCTGCCTGTCCATGTCCTCGAAGGCTTGCTCCAGGGCTTCGGAGTCTGCCTCGAAGATCTGATAGAACTTGCGTTCCAGCAACGCGCTCTCGAGATCGAGAGCCATGTCCAGGGCGTGAAGGAAGGGCAGTTTTCCCTCCTGTGCCTCTTTGAACCGCTCTTCCGCATAGTCGAGGAAGAGTTGAATCCCCTCGACCCGGAAACCGTCTTCGCCCAGACGGACCGATCCCTCTTCCACTTGTCCGTACAAGTCGTGAATCCACTTGGCATGGATTCCCTCTTCCTCGGCCATGCGAGACCACAGGTCTCGATTGGCGGGGAACCTCTTCGCAAACAGCCTGTAGATCTTTGCAAGCGTCTCCTCGATCCGAACCAACCCTTCGATCGCCTGCATTCCGGCCTTCTTCTGACGCATGCCCGTTCTCCCTCCAGACGTTTTTCGACACCCTCTCCAGCAGCCTGGTATTCCTCAAGATAAGGCAAAAGGTGTGCGGCTGTCGAGGGCCACACTTCCCCCCTTCTTGGATGTGCTGCGCCGGCTTCTCGTTCCAGGCCCCGGTCGACGAACCCCTGTCTGTCGGCACTACATCTACTCATTAGAGGACCTCGTGAAGGTCGATGTAACGGACCACCGAAAGAGAGGGAACGCAGTGTTGGAATTCTTCTCCACGACAGGGTTCAAGCGATACGTCAAACAAGCCAGGAAGATCCTGGACCGCAACTGGACGGGCCGGTACACGCGGCCGTCTCCGAGCCTCTACCCGCACCAGTGGAACTGGGATTCCGGGTTCGTCGCTATGGGAGTTGCGCGCTACAACCCGAAGCGTGCCATGCAAGAACTCCGCTCCTTGTTCGCCCATCAATGGGACAACGGAATGATCCCGCAGATCGTATTCAACCCCGATGCCCTGGGGAATTACTTTCCGGAGCCGGATTTCTGGCAGGTACCGGGAGGAAGGCTGACCAGTGGAATCACCATGCCGCCCCTGCACGCCATCGCCTGTCTCCACATCTACCGCCGCGCAGGAAGGGGGAGCCATGTCCGCGGCTTTCTCGAGGAAATGTTCTCCCCCCTGATGGCCTCTCATCGGTACCTGTATCGGTACAGGGACCCTGAAGAAACAGGCCTGGTCTACATCCGCCACCCCTGGGAATCCGGCCTGGACAATTCTCCGAACTGGGATAAGCCGCTCCGTAACATCGAAGTCGATAGGAGCCGCTTGTCCCGGTACGAGAGAAAAGATCTCCAACACGGCGTCCCGCGGGAGCAGCGTCCGAGCGACGACGACTACGACCGGTATGTGTTCCTCGTCGATCTCTTCCGGCGAAACCGGTACGAGGAAGACAGAATCTACGCAGAATGCCCCTTCCTGATCCAGGACGTGCTGTTCAATTCGATCCTGTGCAGGGCGAACCGGGACCTGATCGAAATCGGAAAGGTCATCGGCAGGGACGTAAGAGAGGCGGAGGAATGGCTCGAACAGACGACGAAGGCCATTTCGGAACGGATGTGGTCTTCGGAACGGAAGCATTTTGGCCCGATTGACCTCATGTCGGGGGAACACCTTTCGGTAGCAACGGCGGCCGGCTTCATGCCTCTCTTTGCCTTGGCGGCCAGCCGGGAGCAGGCCCGGCATCTTTACGGGCGGATGGATTCGGCCTCTTTCTGTGCCCTCCGCCAGGGGAATTGCTTTGCCATCCCCAACTATGACATGTCGTGCGACGACTTCGATTCGAAGAACTACTGGCGAGGGCCGGTCTGGGTCAATATCAACTGGATGCTCGCCCAGGGATTGAAAAGCTACGGCTATCGGGAAAAATCCGACTCGATGAAAAAGGACATGATTCAACTCCCCGTCCGGTTCGGGTTCCATGAGTACTTTGACTCGATCACGGGGCAAGGGTACGGTTCATCCGGCTTTTCCTGGACCGCGGCCCTGTTCGTCGATCTCGTGTCAGAGTATTACGAAAGCGACAAGCGATCCATACACCGGTTCGCCTTGGGGGGAAATCGGCGGTCCAGCAAGAGGGCCGTGCTCAACCAGGGCAACGGACTTGATGCCGCACCGGCGGAAGGACTTTCTTCCCGCCTGATGGCCTCCGTCGGGGATCTCAAGAGCGCCTTCTACGACATGAACAGGGGGCGGGTAGACTACTCGGCCATGAAGGACTCGCCGGAGTACCTTGCGTATCTGAATCTGGCCGCGGGCCTGAAATCCTTCGACCTGAAATCCTTGACGACCCGTGAAGAGAAACTCGCCTTCTGGATCAACCTGTACAACAGCATCGTCGTTCACGGGATCGTCGAGTTGGAGGTGATCTCGTCCGTGCGGGAGGTATCAGACTTCTTCGCGCGTGTGAGCTATCGGATCGGGGACGACCTTTTCTCGCTGGACGAGATCGAACACGGGATTCTGCGGGCAAACGCCCACCCTCCTTTCCGGCTCTTCTCCCCGTTCAGGAAGAGCGATCCTCGCCGGATGTTCGCGTTGGAGAGGGTAGATCCCCGAATCCACTTCGCCCTCGTGTGTGGATCCCGATCCTGTGCGCCGATTCGTTTCTATGAGGCGTCGGCTCTGGAGGAACAACTCGAGACGGCCGCCTGGAATTTTGTCAACAGCTCAGAGGTCGTGATCCTCCCGGAACGAAACAAGATTTTGCTCTCTCAGATTTTCCAGTGGTATGTCAGAGACTTCGGAGGCCGAAACCAGGTCCTCCTGTTCGTTCTGCGTTATCTTGACGGCGACGAGAAGACCGCGTACGTAGCACAGCACCTCGACACAATCCAGGTGGAATACCTCTTCTACGACTGGAACTTGAACCACTAGAAAACTGGTGTTTTCCAGAAAATCCCATATCTGATTATTGAAGAATATTTCATTTTTCTATTGACTTAAGGAACAAATCCCATTATTTTATTTATTGGCCGACCGATCAACTATAGGGAGAGGAGGGGAATCATGCCTGATTCACCATCTGCAAGCGCTGTGTACCGCAAACCGGAAAAGGTCGAGGCGATCATCCGGGCCGCTTCGAGGGCAGTCGCCAGGAAGGGATACGCCCAGGTGTCCTTACGAGATGTGGCAGAGGGTGCGGGCGTTCCGAAATCACTCCTCCACTACTACTTCAAGGACAAGAACCAGCTCATGGAGGCGCTGCTCCGCCATCTGAACCGGAGATACGTAAAGATCATCGAACGGGTTGCCCGGCTTCCCGTGAGCACGAGTGAGAAGCTGGAGAGGGGATTCCACGAATTCCAAAAGTTCGCCGCGAGAGAGCCGAAATGGATGCTGATGATCCTGGATCTTCTCGTTCAGGCTGTCCACCGGCCGGAGAGCAAGGAAGAGACCCGTTCGGTCTACAAGGAAGTGACAGGGATCGTCACCCGTATTCTCCGGAAGGCAAGAGATGAAGAAGGGGCGACGGGAGAAGTCGATGAGGCTGTCATGTCATCCCTGGTTGTTGCCACAATGATCGGGTTGGGGGTCGTTTTCATTCTGGACAAACAGGCGACCGACTTCCCGCAGGCCTATTCTTATTTCCAGCGGATGCTGGAGGAGTTTCTTGGATTGAGGAGGGAATGACCCGTCAACCATGACCGGTGCCGGGCAATCCCGAGAGATCGATCATCAACCGAGTTTAGGAGGGAATCATGAAACCTGAGTTACAGGAACCTGCCTTTCAGAAGAACCCTGATGACCGGGATCGAATGCGCCTGATCTGGGATCCGGCCAAATGCGTCGGCTGCCGGGTCTGTGAGGCGGTGTGCAGTTTCGTCAAGGAAGGGGAGTCCAATCCGGTGAAGTCGCGGGGCAAGATCATTCG
>JAUWSZ010000080.1 GCA_030609865.1 bacterium
CGATAAAAGTACGCACACGGGCACGAGACGGAAGCGGCTGTGTAAGCGGGGGACAGGGCGGGGAGCTAATACCTAATACCTAAACCCAAATTTGTGCTCAGGGAGCTTCTCTGCCCCTTGCCCGCTGTACCAGGCGACCCAAGGCCAGGAGACCCAAAAAGACCAGGCAGGAGACGGGAAGCCAGTCACCCCATTTGCCATAGAAAGAGGATCCCTCCATTAGGTCGATGCGGCATACTCGGACCGCCTGTTCGAAAACGGCCGTTCGCTGGAGAATATGACCGACCGGATCCACAAAGGCACTGATTCCCGTGTTGGCCACCCGCACGAGCCAGGTCCGATTCTCCACGGCACGGAAGGCGGAGAGCATGAGGTGCTGCTCCGGACAACTCGTGTCACCGAACCAGGCATCGTTCGTGATGTTCACGAGGAATTCCGCACCCTTGTCCATGAATTCCCTCGAAATGGGCGCGAGAATCGCTTCGAAACAAATCAGGACACCAAAACAGGAATCCTCCCAGCACAGGGGCTCGATCTTCTCCCCGGGCCGGAAATCGCCGACACCTTTTACCAACCCCTTGAGTTGGGGGATCCAATTGGAGAAGGGCATGTACTCGCCGAACGCAAGCAGTTGCACCTTGTCATACCGG
The DNA here is from genome assembly GCA_030609865.1 of bacterium. The sequence continues at coordinate 651 of JAUWSZ010000080.1, forward strand.
CCGGCGAGCCTCCCGTCCGGCCCGAGCAGGTACGCCCGGTTGCGTGGGCTGCCCTGCTCGACCGCCCAGGAACCGAACAGCAACGGGCGGTCGAGGGAGCGGACGAACTTCCTCAGAAAACCGCTGGACGAGTAGGCTCCGGCCTCGGGGCGGTAGGCGAAATGTACGGCCGACTCCGGCCAGAGGAGCAACTCCGCTCCCCGGTGGACTGCCTGATCCGAAAGGCGTCGGTAGCGACGCCAGATATCCTCCTGCAGGATGCGCGAGCGCCTTTCCTCGATGAGGACGTTGGCCTGTACGAGTCCCACATCCAGGTCTGGAGCCGCTTCCTGCTGCTGTTCCACAGCAGCGATCCTCCAGAAACCGTAGAACAGGGTGGCGGCAACCAGGGCTGTGGCCGTCGTGAATGAAAACCATGGAAAGGCCCTCTTTCGGCGAAAGAAGCGCAGGAGTTCCCACAGGCCCACATTGACGGCGACGATCAGGGCGGTGACCCCGTACACCCCGGCGAGGTCGGCGATCTGGATGACCGGCACCACGCGGTAAAGTCCTGCTCCCAGATGCCACGGAAAGACGAAGGGGAAAGCGAATTCCATGGCCGTGTAACAGGCGGGAAGGAGGAGGATGTTCGGAAGGGATCGCCCCTTTCGGAGGAAAAGGAAGAGGGTTGCCATCAAACCGAAGGCGAGTCCCGAATAGATCGCGAACAGGATCCAGACGAGGATGCTCAGCCAAATGTCGAGGTTGCTGTACCTTTGAACCGTTCCGACGACCCAGTAGAAGCAGACCAGATGCATCATCGTGCCACACAACCATCCCGTGAGGAAACCGCGTCGCAGCCGAAGGACTTCCAACGCCTCGAGCAGGGGGAGCAAGAGCACCCAGCAGAGGAAGTGGAGATTGGGCCTTGGGGACGCGAGTCCATAGAGGACGGCCGAAAAGGTGCAGAGGAGCACGATTCGAAGGGTGATCGAGGGCTCTGCGAGGGAAGACGTGTCACGCTGTGCTTTCATGGTGTCTCGCTTCTTGTTCAGCTTCACCCAAGTCCTTTTATCGGACCGTGGGAAGCGAAGTCAACCAGGCCAACCTCTCAGAAAAGGGGTCAGGGGCCAGGGGCCAGGTGTCGGGCCTATTGCCCAGCCCATCGGGCACGGGCACGTCGGGCGCTCGCTGCTCAACCGGGGAGAGACAGATCCCGGGCAAATCCCACTGGAACATTCGTACGCGGGAGGTGCGGAGGGAGGTATCTGAGGCGATCTCCCTGTCGTGTTTCGATTTACGCAGGGTGACTGGTGGAGGCTTCCCGAGTCCCCCGGGCGCACCGCAGGACTCGCGCGAAGCGTCCGGGTCCCGTGGTGTGGGACGAGGGACTACGTAGCCGGAACATGGAACCCAAGTGAATCGAAACACGACAGGGGATCGCCTACTCGAAGTTGACATGGATTCTTCCTTCCTGTTACGGTTTCCCCGGGGAAAGAAGCCCGCGGGCTAAGTTTCCGCCAGCCCGAACGGGCCGTTCCGACTCTGTTTTCCATCGACACGAGACGCTCTTTCGATGAAGAAGATCTCCGCGGTACTCTTGATGAAGAACGAAGAAAAAAACATCGATCGATGCCTTCGGGCACTGCATTGGGTCGATGAGATCGTGGCCGTGGACACGGGGTCCACGGATCAAACGCTTCCTCTCGTGAGAAAGTATACAGAGACGATCGAAACGGGGGACATGGGCAGGGGCTTTGCATACAACCGAAATCTGGGAAACGGACGGGCTCGGAACCGATGGGTCCTGAAAGTCGACCCGGATGAAGTGATCTCCGAGGCCCTGGCACAAGAGATCCAGGAGGTTCTGTCCCGGGAAAACGGCGTGGATGGGTACTATGCTGCTACGAGGTCTTACTTTCGGGGCAAATGGATCAGGGGGTGCGGGTGGTATCCCATGTATCAGGTCCGGGTGTTTGACAAGACCCGAGCCCGATGGGAACTCCTGGTGCATGAAAGGCTGATCCTGGAGGGGAAGACGGAAACTTTGCGCAACGACATCCTCCACTACAGTTACGACGACATTGAGCACTATTTCCGGAAGTTTAACCTGTACACTTCCATGGATGCACGGCGACTGTGGGAGGAGGGGAAGCTGGTTCGGCTGCGGAACATGCCGAGCATGTTCCTGTTGCGGCCCGCCGGCTATTTCGTGAAGAGCTATCTCTTCCAGAAGGGATGGCGGGACGGCTTCTACGGGTTCGCCGTCAGCCTGTACTCGTCCCTCTATGTTTTGGTCAAGTACATGAAGTTGTACGAAATGCAGAGGGATACGCTTGCAAAGGCACCGGAACGAATCGTCGGGGATGCACCGGATGCGTGATTGGGGATAGAAAGAGATGCAAGGATCACCGCCACGTGGAATGCGGGATTTCTACCCGGACCAGATGCGGACAAGGAACTGGCTCTTCTCGGGTTGGCGCGAAAGCGCGACACGTCACGGCTTCGAGGAATACAACAGTTCGGTGGTCGAGCGGGAAGAGCTCTTTGTCCTGAAATCGGGCGAGGAGATCGTAAGCCAGCTCTTCAACTTCACGGACAAGGGAGGCCGTCGGATGGCCTTGCGCCCGGAGATGACCCCCACGTTTGCACGGATGATCGCCGCAAAAGGAGGCGCCCTGGCCAAGCCGTTGAAATGGTTCTCGATCGCTCAGTGTTTTCGGTATGAGCGCATGTCGAAGGGAAGAAAGAGAGAGCACTACCAGTGGAACCTCGACGTCGTCGGCGTTCCCGAGGTAACGGCGGAAGCGGAACTCTTGGCGGTCGCCCTGGATGGGTTGGAAGGGTTGGGGCTCTCAGCGAAGGACGTGATGGTTCGAATCAGCCATCGTGGATTGATGGGGGCCGTGCTGGAGGGGTTGGACATACCGGAAGAGAGTCGGACCGGGGTGTTTGGCATCATCGACAAACGTGGAAAGGAATCGGAGGAGACCCTCTGGAAGCTCATGGAGGCACAGGGGGTGCCGGAAGCTACCATCCGAGTCCTCTTCGCGATACTCGACGAGAAGACGTTCGACCCTTTCTACGAATTGCTCGAAGAGAAGGGGCTGTCCACTGCGTCCGTGGAGGACCTGCGGACGCTGTTCGGCTACCTGGAGGCCTATGGGATTCGGGACTACTGCGAATTTTCCCCTTCCATCGTTCGGGGCTTGCCCTACTACACCGGAATCGTGTTCGAGTGCTTCGACCGGGAAGCGAAGTTTCGAGCCGTCTTCGGAGGAGGCCGTTACGACAACCTCCTGGAGCTCTTCGGGGCCGGTCCGCTTCCGTCGGCAGGGCTCGGGTTCGGCGATGTGGTGATTCAAGAGATCCTTCGGGAAAAGGGACTGCTGCCCGGGCTTTCCCGGAGGATCGACTTCTTTCTGATTCCCTTTTCGCAGGAGGAAAGGGCGCAGGCATTTCGCACCGTTCAGCATTTGCGCAAGGAAGGCTTCTACTCAGACCTGGTGTTGAACGCCAAGAAGCTGAAGGCCGCCCTGCGCGAGGGAGCCCGGCTGCGAGCGAAGCGGGTCGTTCTGCTGCTTCCCGAGGAGTTGGAGCAAGGTCTTCTCGTACTGCGGAACCTCGAATCGGGGCAGGAGGAGAGGATTCCTGAGGAGAGGTTCCTGGCAGACCCAGGGCGTTTCCTGCAAGACGATTCGAACGGTCCGTCCCGACCGGTCAAACAGGATTGAGGGGGGAAGCGTTTTGACGGGACCACGGGATTACCCGTGGGGCTCATGCCGGAGGACGCAGAAAGGGCTTGCCACTTGAGAGGGATGCTGCGCGAGGGGCTCCAAACCCGCATCCAGGAGATGACAAGGGCCTTGAGAAAGGTTGTCGGGAGAGCGCCCAGAGGCGAGTATGTCCTCTGGAGTCTGTTCCTGGGGCTGTCCCTCATCTTCTTGTGGAGCGCCTTTTCCGGGCCTCAAGGGGCCATCGAGTTCCTGAAACTCAGGGGGTCCCTGAAGCAGCTGGAGGCAGAGAACAGGGTTTTGTTACTCCAGAACCAGGCCTTGGAGAAAGAGGTTTACCTGTTACGTAACAGCCCTGCCTACATGGAGAAGGTCGCAAGAGAGGAGTATGGCTACACCTACGAGGGAGAGAAGGTCTACACCTTTTCTGACGCCGACCCGGGTGCGGGCGAGAAGGCCACAGAAGAGGAAATCGGTGAGAAAAGCCCCACCCCTCCCTGAGCCGGGCAGGGTTTCCCGGGGAGAAGAAAATCTCCACTTGATTTTTTTCTCTCAACTCACTATAAAATAAGATGAATACTTTCGCCTCTGGAAAAGTGGGCACCGCCCGCTTTTTTTGTATGAGGCCAGTGCTGTGTGTTGGCGGCAGAAGGGGTGCCCGGGGTCCCTTGCGTGATCTCGCCTCGAGGCGAACGGACAAGCATGGATCGCAAGATCGTCCAGAGGGACATAGAGGATTTGGTTCGTCCGATCCTCGTGCGGAACCGGATGGAACTCGTTGACGTCATGTACCGCCTCGAAGCGGGGCGCTGGGTGGTTCGGGTCTTCATCGACAAGCCGGGCGGTGTGAACCTGGATGATTGCGCGTTCATCAGCCATCAAATCGAAGACCTGATCGAGGTGGAAGATGTCGTTCCACGGAGGTACTTCCTGGAAGTCTCCTCGCCGGGTCTGGACAGGGTGCTGAAGAAGGAAGCCGACTTCCAACGATTCTGCGGGGAGAAGGCCAGAGTCAAAACGCGAGAGGCCCTGGCCGGAAGGAGGAATTTCAAGGGTCGGATCGTCCGGTGTGAACAGGGGGTCCTAGAGTTGGAAGATACGGAAGGAGAACGGTTCGAATTCTCCCTCGATGAGATCGACAAAGCCCGACTCGAGTACAACGGCAAGATCTGAAGTGGAACGGCGTGCGGCGACGAGTGAATGGAGAGGCGAGGTCACATGTCAAACGGAGGGATTTCCCGGGAACCGGGAAGAGGAAAAACAGTGTCCGGCATTCTGTTCCCCTGGATAAGAGGAGGTTTTTCCAATGTCCTCAGAGCTCGATAGGATCATTGACCAGGTAGGCAGAGACAAGGGGATCGGGAAGGAGATCCTGATCGATGCCTTGCAGGCCGCAATGATCAGTGCTGCCAAGAAGAAGTTCGGTCCTCAGCGGGACCTGGAGGCACAATACAATCCCGAAATAGGGGAGGTGGAGCTGTTTGAGTTCAAGACCGTCGTAGAACTCGTGACCAACCCGAACGTTGAGATCTCGCTCGAGGAGGCGAAGAAAACGGACCCGGACGCCGAGCCCGGTGACAGCCTGGGCCAGAAGATTCCTACCGAGACCTTTGGCCGGATCGCCGCGCAGACCGCGAAACAGGTGATCATGCAGAAGGTCCGGGATGCTGAAAGAGAAATGGTCTACGAGCTGTACAAAGACCAGAAGGGAGAGTTGGTCCACGGCACGGTGCAGCGCTTCGAAAAGGGAGACATGCTCGTGAACTTGGGGAGAGCGGAAGCGGTCGTGCACTTCAAGGAGCAGATTCCCAGGGAGAACTACCGTATCGGAGACCGAATTCGGGCCTATATATACGACGTGGACAAGAACGCCAAGGGCCCCTTGATCAAGCTGTCCCGGGGGCGGCCGGAGATGCTGATCAAGCTGTTCGAGTTGGAGGTGCCCGAGATCTACGACGGAATCGTTGAGATCAAAGGAGCCGCGCGTGAACCGGGAGGAAGGGCCAAGATCGCGGTGTATTCGCGCGACATCGATGTCGATCCGGTAGGGGCCTGTGTCGGGATGAAGGGATCGCGGGTGCAGGCGATTGTCTATGAGCTTCGGGGCGAGAAGATCGATATCGTACCGTATGCTAACGATATCGCCTCCTATGTCTGCAATGCCCTTGCGCCTGCCGAGATTTCCAAGGTCATCATTGATGAGAGGGAGCATGCGATCGAAGTGATCGTCCCGGACAATCAGCTCTCGCTGGCCATCGGGAAGAAGGGCCAGAATGTGAGGCTTGCTTCCAAGTTGTTGGGATGGAAGATCGAGATCCATGGGGAAACCGACGCCGAACAGTCTTTTCAGGCGGCCAAGGCAAAACTCGAGGATCTTCACGGTGTGGGGGATGTCATTGCGAGGTGCCTGATCAATGCAGGGATCTACTCCGTGGAAGACATCGACGAGTGGGACGCGGAAAGTATCGCGGAAGCGACACAGATGGGGCTCAAGAAGTCGCAGAAGCTGAAGGATCTCGCACGGGAGTACATCGAGTTGGGCGAAGCCAAAGAGGGGGAAGAACCAGGGGATGTGGAAGCGGCGCCTCCGGAGGGCGAGGTTCCTGCTTCTGAGCCCGAGGTCGCTCACGAAGTCCGCGGCGAGGAGGCCGAGGTGGCGGGGCCGAGTGAGGGCGAGGCCTCTTCTTCGGGTGCGGCGGAAGAACAAGCAGAGACGGAGGGGGAAGAGCCTCCGAAATCCTAAGACCCTTGAAGCAATCCGTATGGGAAAGAAGAATATAGGGGAGAGGAGTTGTATGGGGTGTGGCCGCAAGGCTCACAAATACGAATTGTTGCGATTTGTCGTGGATCAGCAGGGAGAGCTCCTTTTTGATCCTGGGCAGCAAACGCCGGGCAGGGGCGGCTATTTTTGTCGGCGAGAGGCATGTTTCGATCGAGCAGCCAAAAAGCGTCGAATCTCCGTTCGATTTCGCAGGGATGTGCGAGTAGACCCGCGTTCCTTGATGAAGAATGTTCAAGAGCAGCTCGGAGGGGGTATTTCCGGATGGCCAAAGTAAGAGTCTATCAGGTGGCCAAAGAGCTCGGCGTGGAGAATGCCGAGCTGATCGATAAGCTCAAGTCCTTGGGCTTTGAGGTGAAGAATCACATGAGTACGCTCTCCGAGGACGAAGCGGATCGGATCCGGTCGGAGTACTCCAGGAGTGAGAAAGTCAAGGTCGAAGAAATCAGGATCAAGCCCGGCATCATCCGAAGGAGGAAGAAAGCAGCAGAAGTCCCGGAGGTTGTCGAAGCGGTGGAGGCGCCTGCGTCCGAGGAAGTTGCCGTGGAACCTGCTCCGGAAGCAGAGGAGGCACCAGGGGTTTCCGCTGCCTTGCCCGGTCCGGAGGCCGAAATAATCGCAGGCCCCCCTGTCGGGGAAGCGGAGAGATCGGCCGACATCGCACCCGTGGAGGCGGAGGAAGGAATACAGGAGGCGGCTGCTCCGGTCGAAGCGGAACCGGCGCCCGAGAGCGTGGCGAAAGTGCGGAAGCCGCCGGC
>JAUWSZ010000004.1 GCA_030609865.1 bacterium
ACATCGTAAGCCAGATGCTCATCATTTCCGATGTGTTCGATGCCATGCGCAGCAGGCGGTGCTACAAGGAGCCCAAGCCCCTGGAAGAGATCATCGACGTCCTCGAGTCGGAGAAAGGGACCACCTTCAATCCCTTCCTGGTGAACAACTTCCTGAAGCTGATTAAGCGGTAGCCCCCTTGTTCGATTGTGTCGCCAATTGGGGTATTAGGTTTTAGGTATTAGGTATTAGCCCACCCCCCACCGCTCCTGTTTCGTACGCATCCATGGGCGGAAGGGTTGGGAGCTAATACCTAAGAGCTAATACCTAACAGCCAGGAAGAGGACGACGAGGACGAGCAACGGTACTAGCCACCCGAGATCTGGGAAAGGACGGCAAGCTCGTCGCCCTCCCGGATGACCGTCTTGCGGGCTTCGGAAACGTCCAGGCGATCCCCGTTCAGCAACAGGGTAACCCCCTGCCGCCCCTTGCGAACGGCTCGGAAGAAGCCTTTTTCAGGCTTCCCCATCTTGTCGAGACGGCCCAGCAGCTTGTGCAGCCGGATCCCTTCGCCCACTTCGATCTCGATCTTTTCGTTCAGCATCCCTCGGGGGGTAAGCAGATTAAGACGCACAAGAGCCGGCACAAAGACCTCCTTTCATTCCAGGTAACCAAAGTCCCGCAGCAGCCTGCGCGTCTCTTCCTCCTCACGTTCTGCGGCTGCCCTTTCCCCCAGGGGCCGTGAGGATCGTATGCCTGCCAACGCCTCCTTGAGATATTCCACCGTCCTGGGATGACGATCGATTACGTTTCCCTGCTCCCCAGGCTCCGCAGAAACATGAAAAAGTTGATCCCCTTCCGGCCCTGTTACGTACTTCCACTGCTCGGAGCGGATGCAGGAAAGCCCGAGGGGCTCGTTCTCCGCGTAGGCAAGCTCCCTTCCTTCATCGTATCCGCCTCTTCGATCGAGCCCCGGCAGAGGCAGCGGGGTCCCGGAAAAGGCATGCCCCATCGACTCCGGGCAGGCCTCCGCAGGTTCAACCCGGCCGCCGATCAAGGTCGGGACGATGTCTGCCGTCCTCACCAGACCCGGGACGCGCAGACCCTTCCAGGGAATGTGCTCGCCGAACAGAATCAACGGAACCCGGAGAACGCCTTCGGTAAGGAGGCCGTTGTGGGCCGGAGGCATGCCCCGGAAGAGTTCTTCCCCATGGTCCGAGAGGACAACCAGCAGGGTATCCTCATAGCGGCCGTTGCTGATAAGCAGGTCCAATACCGACCGAAGGCAACACTGGTCCGCGTACGAGATCTTGCCCTCGTAGAACTGCCACAAGGGGTCCCGACTGTAGCGGTAATACTCCGGCAGGTCGCATTCCGGGAGATGATGGGTATCCAAATAGTGAAACCAGAGGAACACCGGACCCTGCTGCCGGCCAAGCCATCCTCCGGCTGCGTCGAGTACGTCCTTCCAGCGGTTTCGGTTGTTCGCGGTCATTCCTCCCTGCCCGTCCGCCCCGTGATCTCCCAGTACATAGTCCTCGAAATAGAGGTCAAAGCCCTTCCCGAAGCCGGATCGGCTGCCCACCAGGTCGTTGCCGGGAAACCCTGCGCACCGGTATCCCTGCTCTTCGAGGCGGGAAGCGAGGGTGGGGAGACCAGGATCGATGCGATCGTACGGGGTTCGCAGGCCGTGCAGCGGAGGGTAGAGGCCTGTCAGGAGGCCGGCGTGGGAGACCCACGTGTTGGGGGCCTGTGTGATGGCCGGCTCAAACACGACGCCCCTCGACGCCATGCGGTCCAGGGCGGGCGTCCGGACGTCCTGGCACCCGTAACAGCCGAGGAAGTCCGGCCGGACACAGTCCAGCGTGATGAGCACGAGGTTCTTGAAAGGGAAGGACGGCATCCCCTGCGCGACTCCCTACCGCGGCATAGCCGCAGGCCAAAGGTAAAAGGGTCAAGGCGAAAGAAGAAAGGGGCCAGGGATCGGGGGTCAGGGGTCAGTCCCCACCTCCAGCCTCCCTTTGCTCCGTGCCCCTTGCCGAATTCGAGGACGAGGACGAGGACGAGCGATAGTCCTGGTGGGGCGGCGCGGCCCTTTACCCTTTACCCTTTCGCCTTGTTCAATTTGCCGATACAATGAAGGAGTCTAAGTATACCATATGAACAGGTGATTCTGACCACCCTGCGAGGGCACCCGCTCCATGGACGAAGCAAGAACCGCACGCAGCAGCCCGGGCCCGACACCAGAGGCTGCCGACAAGCTCGACCGACTCGAGACACTGCTCGCGCCCCTCCGGAAGGTGGTGCTCGCCTTCTCCGGCGGGGTTGACTCCACCTTCCTCCTTGCCGTACTCAGCAAGGATCCCGAAAGAAACGTGATCGCGATAACGGCCCTGTCTCCTACGCACCCGCAGCAGGAGCAGGAGGCGGCGAGAGGCCTGGCCCGGCTGTTCTCGGCCGAGCATCGCGAGATCACAGGGGACGAAATCCACTTGGAGGGGTTCCGGACCAACCCGCCGGACCGGTGCTACCACTGCAAGAAGCATCTCTTTTCCAAAATCGAAGAGATCCGAAGGCAGGAGGGCTATGAAGTTGTCCTCGACGGATCCAACGTCGACGATCTCTCGGATTTTCGGCCTGGCCTGCGTGCATTGGAGGAGTTGGGGGTGCGAAGCCCGCTCCAGGAAGCGGGGCTCGGCAAATCCGAAATCCGCGCCCTTTCCCAGGAGATGGGCCTTCGCACCTGGAACAAGCCATCGCTCGCCTGCCTGGCTTCCCGGATTCCTTACGGCACGGAGATCACCGAGGAGGCCCTCACCCGCATCGACCGTTGCGAGGCCTTCCTCCTGGAGCGCGTACAGGGCTCGGTCCGGGTCCGCTACCACGGCAACCTGGCCCGCATCGAGGTGTCGCCCGCCGCCTTTCCGGGACTCCTGACGCATCGGGAGGCCATTGCCGGATTCTTCAAGCAACAGGGCTTCGCCTACGTGACCCTGGACCTGGAAGGCTACCGAACCGGAAGCATGAACGAGGTGTTGCATCAATCAGAAAAAGCGGACCCGTAACGACAATATGTGGGTTAGGGGGCAACTCAGTGAATGCACTGGATTTCAGCGCTCTCGAGTACACAAAGGACGCGTCCTTTCAGCAAGCCTCGTATCGTTATGAAGGGGACGCGGGAACGGGATGGCGGGTCCTTCGGGAGGGGAAGGAGCACCTGATCCTCCCGGAAGGATACCGCCTCCTGAAATCGATCCGGTGCGGTGTCTGCTCAACCGATCTTGCGCGCCATCATCTTCCCTATCCCCTGCCGCAGATCACGGGCCACGAGGTCATCGCTGAGGACGAGTCCGGCGAGACAGTGGCCGCAGAGATCAATGCCTCCCACCATGCAACAGGGTCCCCTCTTGCCGAGGCCTGCCCGTTCTGCCGACAGGGCCTGCCCACGCATTGCCCGGACCGACTGACGCTCGGGATCGACCGGCTGCCCGGGGGATTCGCGCCCTGGATTCTCGTGCCGGAGCACAACATCGTGCAGGTACCGAAGACGTTGGGTTCAGATGTGTCTGTGCTGATCGAGCCCTTTGCCGCAGCCGTCCACGCAACCGAACAAATCGACTTGGACGGGCTGGAACGTGTAGCCGTGCTGGGCGCGGGACGGCTGGGCCTGCTCATCGTGGCAGCCCTGCAAGGCAGGCGCGAGAAGATGGGGGGCGCCTTCTCGATCGAGGCGATCGACCGGCAGAAGGAACGCCTGCGGGTCGCCGCTGCCCTGGGTGCGGACCGGGTCTGGGGGTACACGGAAGCCGTTATGGCCGGCGCACACGACCCCCCGCCTTTCAATGTCGTCTTCGAATCCACCGGAAGCCCTCAGGGCCTCGAGGCGGCCCTGGGGCTCGCCTCGCGAGAGGTGCATCTCAAGAGCACAACAGGCCTCGCCTCCATGGGGCTCGTGCATGCCACGGAACTGGTCGTAGACGAGGTCTCCCTCGGGCCCCTTGGAAGAGAGCACGCGCCCCCCGATCCCTCACCACCCGGGTCGAATAACACCGCTCTGATCTGTGGCTCCCGCATCCCGGCCGAGACGGCCCGGGCCATCGAGCGGGCAGGGTACCGTGCCGTCCGGATCCAAGGGGAGGATGATTTGCGCACGGCGTCCGAGAAAGTGCGCTCCGGCGATGCCCCGCAGGCGTCCATGGCGGTCGTGGAGTCGATCGAAACGGTGGACACGCTTCTCCGGCCCTGGCCCGACCGCGAGCAGGGCATCATCCGGCCCACGGGCAGGATCCTGGTAGCGAACGTGGGGCAGCCAAGGACCGGGCTGCTCTCCCCGATACTCGAAAGGGGAATCAAGATCGGCACGTCGAGGTGCGGAGACTTCCGCCGTGCCCTGCCCATCATGCAGATGTTGCTGGAAGAGGGGATAGACCTCGGAGCGATCGTCACGGAAACGCTCCCGGCAAGCGAACTACCCGCGGCCTTCGAACGGGCCCGCTCCCCCGGCAACATCAAGGTCGTGGTGGCTCACTGACCGATCACAACCCCAGCAGCGCCGCCGCGTTCTCCCCCTTGATCTTCTGCTTGAACTCCGGAGAGATGTCCACCGCATCCAGGGCATCGAGCGTCTCCTGGAAGCCGAAGAGGGGATTGTCCGAGGCAAACAGCACCTTGTGCTCTGCACCGAACTTGGAATAGGCGTCCCAGGGCATGTGGTTGTAAAGCTTGGGGAAGGCGGAGATATCCACGTACACGTTCGGGTGCCGCACGACCAGCGACCATACCTCCCAGTGCCACGGGAACCCGCAGTGTCCCAGAACGATCTTCAAGTCCGGATACTTGTGCGCCACCGGCTCGACGAGCATGGGAGCCCCCCATCGGGCGTCCGAGTCCGGGTGGGACCGCTGATGGGCACAATGGGTCCAGACGACAATGTTCAGGCCGAGAGCTGCCTCCCACAAAGGGTCGTGTTTCGGGTCTGAAATATCAAAGTGCTGTACGGGCGGCACGAGCTTCAGGCCCCGGCAGCCCAGGTTCTCTACCGCATTAACCAGCCGGTCCACGGCCTCCGGTCCCAGGGAAGGATCCACGCTCACAAAGGGAACGAACCGGTCCGGGTAGAGCGCCGTCAGGGCGGGCAGATCTTCGTCGGTCACCATCTGCACCCCATAGTGGGTGCTCATGTCCATACCGACGATGCAGGCTTGGTCCACCCCGGCGGCGTCCATATCCTTGACGATATCGTGAACGCTGCGGCGGGTGAACAGCTCGGTGAGCATCGCCGTTGCCAGCTCGATTTGTGCCGGGTCCCTGGCCGCCCCCATCTGCCGCTTGATCCCCTCCTCCAGGCTTGGCGTAATGGTCGCCTCCTTGCAGAAGGGGTGAACATGCACATCAATGATCATGACAACCTCCCTGGCACACGTGGCGTATCCGCAGGCAAAAGGAAAAGATCTACTCCTTGGGCCTAGCTGCCCATATTGTGCTGAGTGTCTAAGTGCCTATCGAAGCAAGCGTTGATAAAAGCAATGATGGCACAGACTCATTTCCCTCGCAAAGCATTCATTCGAGGGCTGACTCCCAATTCTCACAACATATGCAGAAATCGGTTGACTCACAGATCCAATAGGCATATGATATGTCTACTTTTATATGCCTATTCATGCTCAATCCTGGAGGTTATGTATGCGAACAACGTTGAATGTTCCCCAAGATCTCATGGAGGAAGCCTTGCGGATCACTCGCTTTCGGTCAAAAACGGACGTGATCATCTACTCACTGAAAGAACTGATTCGCCGAAAGAGACTCGAGGAACTCAAGGACCTTAAAGGAAAAATCGACATAGAAATCGACCTGAAGCGTTCCCGAAGGCGCAGGGGATGAAACGACCAAGGGCCCGCGAAGAAATAATTTCAAAGTGGGGGAGGCAAAAGGAAGGGAGATGCCGTGTTGGTCGTTGTGGATACTTCTGTGTGGGTTGCTTACTTCAGACGAACGGATCCTGTCATAGAACGCAACCTCGACGAACTAATCGATGCCGATCTGGTTGCCATCGTACCTCCGGTACGTCTGGAGTTGATTCTGGGATGCAGAAAATCCCAGAGAGCTTCCCTTATGAACAGCATCGATGCCCTTCATCGGTTGCCCATCGCTGAAATCACTTGGACCCTTGCCGAAGACTTGGCTATGCGGCAGAGAGAGAGAGGGTTCACCCTCGGAATGGTTGATGTCCTGATTGCCGCGGCCACTTCGGAGCAACAAGCTCGCCTCTGGACTCTCGACAAAGACTTTGCCCCCTTGTTCAAGGCCCAATTTGTACGCGCCTTCCTACCAGATCGGGCAACAACCTGAACTCTACGGACCCGTTTCCAAGGCATAAGGCCAGCGGGTAACTCCGCCCCAGTTCATGAACCGAGTGTATCCTTTCGGCTCGAGCACGTCGGTGATCACGCCCTGGGCGCGGATGCCGGTCTCGCAGTGCACGATGAGATACTGGGTGAGCGGCAGTTCCCCTAGTCGCGAAGCAATCTCACTCGACGGGAAGGAGAGCGCCGTGGGTATATGCCCCCCCCAATACGAAGCATTGGTCCGGACATCGATGAGCCATATGTCTGGATCCGGATTCTGGGTCAGCGCCTGCAAGGCGGCCGGGTCCAGGTAAGCCAACAGGATGTCCCCATCCGCTCCCGTGTATCCCTCGTAGCAACCTGCAAGGCCGGTGGCCAGCAGAAAAATCACACCTAATAGAACGCCTATGCTTCCGTTGCTTCCAGTTCTTTCCGCCATGGGTTGTCCCTCCCGCCTTCAAGGTTCGCCATCTCTGAGTTCCGGGTGGTTTTTGGTCTTTTTCCGATTCGAGGCAGTCACGTATCTGTTGGATGCAGATTCCCGGGGGGTTGATGCCCGAAAAAAGGCGATGCCCTTCGTGGGTATCGCCTGAAATGGATTTGCCCTATGGCGCCGGCCGCCTCAGTATCAGGGGCCAGGGACCAGGCGACCAAGGCTGAGACAAGAAGAAAGGCCGAAGGCATTATCGCGGATACCCGTTCGGCTCTCGGCCTTTCAAACCCCGCCCCGTTTCGATATACTATTTTGGCCTCGATGAAGCATTCCGTATTCCGTTCCTCACAGAAAAACGCGGGAGGGTTGCCTGTAATGCAGGTCTTCGGACCGAACGAGCTGGTAGAAGATGTCCTGAAGAGGGATTTCTGCATCGGATGTGGGGCTTGCGTGAACCTCTGCCCCTACTTCAAGAGCTACCACGGCAAGATCGCCATGCTCTTCCCCTGCACCCTGTCGCAGGGTCAATGCTTTGCCTACTGCCCCAAAGTCGAGCTCGATCTGGACGCTCTCTCTTCGGAGCTCCTGGGGCATCCCTACGACGGAAGCGACCTGGGCAGCGTGCAGGAGGTCCTGGCTTCCCGGGCCGGGGAGAAGATGGAGCCGGGGGCCTTTCAGGCGGGTGGGACTGTGAGCGCGCTGGTGTCGTTCGCCTTGCGAACCGGACGAATCGATGCAGCGGCCCTCACGGACCGGGAGGGCCTGAACCCTGTTCCACGACTTGTTACGGATCCGGAGGAGGTCCGAAAATGCGCCTCCTCAAAGTTCACGGCCGCCCCAACGCTTGCCGCCCTGAACCAGGGCCGGCGAGACGGCTACTCATGCATCGGGGTCGTCGGAACCCCCTGTCAGGTCATGGCCGTGGCCCAGATGCGCCTCAACCCGATGGACAAGGAGGGCTTCCAGCACGCGGCGGGACTCGTTATCGGGCTGTTCTGCACCTGGGCGGTGGACACGAGAAAACTCACGGCGCTCCTGTCGGAACGCCTGGACGCCAGCGGCATCCGCAAGATGGACATGCCCCCACCCCCCTCCGAGCTCCTGGTGATCGACACGCGCCAGGGCAAGGTGGAGATCCCGCTTGATGAGATTCGACCCCTGGTTCCGACCGGATGCCAGATCTGCCCGGACATGACCTCCGAATGGGCCGATGTCTCGGTGGGGGTCATGGAGGGCAAGCCGGAATGGAACACCCTGATCATCCGGACCGACAAGGGGCGTGAGCTGGTGGAGGAGGCCCGCAAGGCGGGCGTTCTGGTCACCGAGGCGATGCCGGAGAAGAACCTGGGCCACCTTCGCACGGCCTCTGTAAACAAGAAGAAGAGGGCCCTGGCCCACGCCCGGGACAGACGGGTGCTCAACACGAACGACGACGGCAGCCGATCCGCCCTGAGGATCCAAGACGAGGTTCTGAACAAGATCCTAGCATAGAGGTGCAGGACAGGAGGTAACATGTCACATGTTGTCGAAGGAGAACCGGGATCCCGGTATTTGCTGATGGGCAACGAGGCGATCGCCCGGGGGGCCCTGGAGGCAGGGGTGAACGTGGCGGCAGGGTATCCGGGCACGCCTTCCTCCGAGATCATCGAGACCCTGGCCAGGACTGCGGAGGCCAGGAATCTGTACGTAGAATGGTCGACCAACGAGAAGGTCGCCCTCGAGGTGGCCGCTGCCGCCTCGTTTGCGGGCCTGCGCAGCCTGGCCGTAATGAAACAGAACGGCGTGAACGTGGCCTCGGACTTCCTGTTGCACCTTGCGGGGTCGGGCACGCGGGGAGGCATGGTGCTTATCCCGTGCGATGATCCAGGCGCCCTTTCGAGCATCAACGAAGGGGAGTCACGCCACTTCGCACGGCTCGTGGAGATTCCCCTCCTGGAACCCGGTGATTTCCAGGAGGCCAAGGACATGGTCAAGTGGGCCTTCGAGCTCTCCGAGGAGCTCCAGTCGATCGTGATGCTCAGAAGCGTGACCCGCCTTTCCCATGCGAGCGGCGACGTGACCTTTGGAGACCTTCCCGAAGCGCAGCCGGAAGCGGCCTTCAAATGCGACGGGTTCATCCTGGACCCGAACGAGGGCGCGGTCATCAGCGCGCCCGTGGACTACAAACACGGCCAGCAGCACGCGAAGCTCAAGAAGGCGGAGGCCCTGTTCGAAGACTCCCCCTTCAATACCTACACAGGGCCGGAGAAGCCCGAGCTTCTCCTGATCACGAGCTCGATCTGCAACCTGTACAGCAAGGAGGCGATCAAGATCCTCGGCGTAGAGGACAGGGTGGGGCTCCTCAAGCTCGGCACGACCTGGCCGATTCCGCCAAAACGGGTCGGCAAGCACCTGGGCCTGACGGAGAAGATCCTGATCGTGGAGGAGGTGGTCTGCTTCCTGGAGGATCAGGTCAAGATCCTCACGGCCGAGCTTGGCTCCCAGATCGGGACGAAGATCTTTTACGGCAAGCGGGACGGCAGCCTCCCGATGGTGGGAGAGCTGAACCCGGACCACGTGGTAGCCGCCCTTGCGAAGATTCTGGGTATCGAAGCCGAGACCGCGCCGGAGGACTACACCAAGCGTACGCAGGAAGCCGGTTTCGTCGGTGCGCCCAACAGAGAACTTACCTTCTGTCCGGGCTGCCCCCACCGGGCCTCCTTCTGGTCGATCCACAACTGTCTCAAGCTGGACAACCGCGAGGGCTTCGTCTGCGGGGACATCGGGTGCTATACGCTGGCCGTGCTTCCCGCGGGCTTCAGCACCCTGAAGACGGTGCACGCCATGGGCTCCGGCACGGGCGTGGCCAGCGGCTTCGGAAAGCTCGGCCAGTTCGGCATGGATCAGCCGGTCCTGTCGGTCTGCGGGGACTCGACCTTCTTTCATTCGGCCATACCGGCCCTGATCAACGCGGTTCACCACAAGTCGGACATCACCATGGTCCTGCTGGACAACAGCGGCACGGGCATGACCGGGTTTCAGTCCCACCCGGGGTTGACCACGGACGCGCTCGGAGAGGACGCCCCGGCCATCGACCCGGCAGAGGTCTGCCGGGCCATCGGCGCCCGCGTGGAGATCGCCGACCCCTTTGACATCGAAACGACCCAGCAGACCCTCCTCGACCTGCTTCAGGACGAGAAGGGGGTGAAGGTCCTGGTCTTGAGGCAGATCTGTGCGCTGAGCCCGGAGAAGAAGGGCAAGAAGCTCTACGAAATGACCCTGGACCAGGAGGTCTGCGTGGGCGAGAACTGCGGATGCAACCAGTTGTGCACAAGGGTATTCCGGTGTCCCGGTCTCGTCTGGGACCATGAGAGGAAGGCCGCAAAGCTCGATGAGGTCATCTGCACCGGCTGCGGCGTGTGCGCATCCATCTGCCCCTCGGGGGCGATCCAGAGAAAGGAGGCTGCTTGAGAGCCATGGGAAACGGAACCCTCACAAGCGACCCGTACAATCTGATCATCGCCGGTGTGGGCGGTCAGGGCAACGTGCTCGCCTCCAGGGTGCTGGGCGGCATGCTCACCGGTAAGGGATACCACGTGACCATCGGGGACACCTTTGGGGCATCCCAGCGCGGAGGCTCGGTCATGAGCCATATTCGGATCTCGGCGGATTCGAGCTGGTCCCCCCAGATCCCGAAGGGCAGGGCCCACATGGTCATCGCCCTCGAGCCTACCGAGGCGGTACGCGTCCTGGGCAACTACGGGAACCCAAAGGTCCAGGTTCTCTGCAACACCCGGCCGATCCACTCGGTCGGCGTCATTTCCGGGGAGCTCGCCTACCCCTCGCTGGAGGCTCTCGAAAAGTGGATTTGTGACCTGTCCGACAAGGCCTGGTTCCTGGACGCTACGAACGCGGCCATGAAGCTCGGGAACCCGATCTTCGGGAACATCATGATGATCGGAGCCCTGGGCGGAACCGGCGCCCTGCCCGTGGACCGACAGGACTTCGAGGCGGCCGTCTCCCGGGACATGTCGCCCGACAAGGTGAAGGTGAACCTCTCCGCTTATGACATGGGCGTAGAGATGGTAAAGGGTTAGGAACAAACAAGGAGGATGTGATGGCTGTTGAAGTAATGCCTGTGGAAAAGATGAAAGAGCGTATCGGCGATGAACTCGGTGTGACCGAATGGTTCCAGATGGACCAGGAGCGAATCAACAAGTTTGCCGACTGCACCGAGGACCATCAGTGGATCCACGTGGATGAGGAAAAGGCGGCGCAGGGCCCGTTCGGGCAGACCATCGCCCACGGCTACCTCACGATCTCCCTTCTTCCCTATTTCTCCGCGGACTACGCCCTCCTTCCGGAAGGAACGATGATGGCGATCAACTATGGGATGAACAAGCTCAGGCTCGTCAACCCCGTGAAATCCGATGCCAGAATCCGGGATCGAATCGTTCTTTCCGATGTGGTGGAGAAAAACGGGGGCAGAATCCTCGTAACCACCACGCACACGATCGAGATCGAGGGAGAAGAAAAACCGGCCATGATCGCCGAAGTGCTCAGCATGTTCTTTACACAGTGAAAGTGCTATGCCCAACGCGCAAACTCCGGGTATTAGGTATTAGCTGTTAGGTATTAGCTCCCAACCATCCCCCCGTCAGCATGCGCGCCATGGGGGAGAGGGGTGGGGCTAATACCTTATACCTAACGGCAAGGCCTTACAGAGCCTCCATTTCGTTCTTGCGGTCGATTCAGTGGCTGTCCCCGATCTATGCATGTTCCGGTAGCGGAGTCCCTCGCCCCTCTCGACGGAATCCGGTGCGCCTGAGGCGAGTGCTTCGGTTTGCCCGGGGGGACTCGGGAAGCCTCCACGAGTCGCCCTGCGAAAACCTCGTCCGGAAAATATCTTGGCACAGGACTTGCTGGGATTTCCCGCGTGTGAACCTGCTGTTTGATCCTCTCCGTTTTGTGTAGTAAGGGAGAAAGGAGCAAAGGAGAGATCGGCGCATGCTGGCAACGCTGAAAGAGGTCTTCGGGTTCCAGGAATTCCGGCCCAACCAGGAGGCGATCGTCACCCGCATCCTGGCAAAGCGTGACGTCTTTGCCGTCATGCCCACCGGTGGCGGCAAGTCGCTCTGCTATCAACTGCCCGCGACCATGCTCCCGGGAACCACCGTTGTCATCAGCCCGCTCATATCCCTGATGAAGGACCAGGTGGACGGGGCTCGGGAAAACGGCATTTCCGCGGCCTTTCTGAACAGTTCCCTGAAGCCTGACGAGAAGACGAGAGTGTACAGGGCGTTCAGGGAAAACCGTCTGGACCTCCTCTACATCGCACCGGAACGGTTTGCGATCCCGGGCTTTCTGGACACCCTGAAAGGGATTCCGATTTCCCTGTTTGCCGTGGACGAAGCCCATTGCATCTCGGAATGGGGACACGACTTCCGGCCCGATTACCTGAGCCTGTCCGGTATGACTCGTACCTTCTCCGACGTACCGGTGGCGGCCTTTACCGCCACAGCCACCATGAAGGTGCAGGACGACATCATCAACAGGCTGGAACTCCGGTCGCCCTACAAGGTTCGTGCCTCGTTCAACCGGCCGAATCTCATCTACCAGATTCATCGCAAGGAGAAAGTGGAACGCCAGATAATCCGATACCTCGAAGAGCACCCCCGAGACCCCGGGATCATCTACCGGACCACGCGGGAGTCGGTCGAGAATCTGGCGGAGACCCTGGTGGACCAGGGTCTCCGCGCCCTGCCCTACCACGCGGGAATGGAGGCGGACGAAAGGAAACGGAACCAGGAAGCGTTCAACCGGGACGAGGCGACGATCATCGTGGCGACCATTGCCTTTGGCATGGGCATCGACAAATCAAACGTGCGCTTCGTCATCCATGCCGACCTTCCCAAGAACATCGAGAGCTACTACCAGGAAACGGGCCGTGCAGGGCGCGACGGGGAACCGGCCGACTGCCTCCTCTTTTTCGGGCGTGGGGATACCCCCAAGATCCGCTACTTCATCGACAAGGTAGAGGATGACACCGAACGCGCGGTCGCCATGGAGAAGCTGAACCAGATCGTCGGGTACGCATCCCATCACGTGTGCAGACGCAGGCAGCTCCTCGGGTATTTTCAGGAATCGTATCCGGAAGACAACTGCCGGACCTGCGATGTCTGTCTGCACAGAACGGAAACGGTCGACCTCACCACCGACGCTCAAATCCTGATGTCCGCCATGGCTCGAACCGGCCAGCGGTTCGGCATCCGGCACATCATCGAGGTCGTGACCGGTGCCGACACCAAACGAATACGCCAGATGGGACACGACAGGATCAAGACCTACGGCGCAGGCAGCCACAAAGACCGGAGACACTGGCACCTCCTGGTGGACGAGCTTCTCGCGCAGGAGCTCATTGAGCAGGAGGGCTCCAGGTATCCCGTAATCAAGCTCACCGAACAGGGGCTGCAGGTGCTCACAGGAAAACAGGGCGTACACGGCATCAAGAGGGAAGAAAGACAACCCCCGGGAAAAAGTGCCCAGGGCCTGAGACGCACTACGGAAACCGGAACCTATGACCCGCTTCTCTTTGAAAGGCTCAGGGGCCTGCGAAAAAGCCTCGCACAGAAGCAGGGCGTCCCTCCTTACATCATCTTTTCGGACAGGACCCTTCGAGAGATGGCCGGCCGCTTTCCCACAACCCCGGAGGCGATGAACAGGATTCACGGTGTGGGCGATCGGAAACTCGACCGGTATGGCGAATTGTTCACAGGAGAGATCGAGGCTCACCTGGGAGAGGCTGGCCCGGGCAGGCCCCCCGGAAAGAATTCAAGGCCTTAACACAATACATTTGTGGTGCTAGATTGGAGTCAATATGGAACCACGAAGGGGCTGAAAAGGAGACAATCCGATGCCGGCCAGCCTGTCGATAAAGAACGTGCCCGAGGAAATCGTAACCCGACTCAAGGAGAGAGCGGCCAGGCACCACAGGTCCCTGCAGGGTGAGCTTCTGGCCCTGCTGGAGGAGGCTGTGAAGCCCAAAAGAAAAAGCGTCCGGGATCTCAGGAAAGAGATTTCCGAACTCGGGCTGCAGACACCGGGGGAGGCCTTGGACATGATCCGGGAGATCCGGGATGGACGCTAGGGTTGTCGACGCTTCCGTGGTGGCCGCCCTGGTTTTCGGTGAACCCGGGAGTGAAGAGGCGAAGAGACTTCTTGGGGACCGGGTACTCTTCGCTCCGTTCCTGATGCGCTATGAGCTGGCCCAGGTTGCCGTGAAAAAGGCATCGAAGCACCCCGGAAAGGAGCGACTCATACTGGATGCTTTAGCCCTGGCCTACAGCTTGAACATACAGTGGGTGGAAGCAAATTTCGAGGCCGTGGCCAGGCTGGCCCTGGAAAGAAGCCTCACCGCCTACGATGCCTGCTACCTCTTCGTGAGTAAAAGCCTTGGGATTCCTCTGGTTACTTTTCACAAGAGGTTGAAGAGAAGGTCAGGCTGACTGGAACCCGCTCCCGGATTTCCAGAGTGCGATGCCTTTCTGACGAGAGCACATTCTGGTGCCAGGGCTGTCGCTTTCGCGAAATCACGCACCCGGAGAGGGCGGGCGCGATGCCGAGAAGACGAGGCCTGCCGCGACGAGGTCCAGGAGCACAAAGACGGCGTAGGCCTTATCGTACGACCCCGTCCTGTCAAAGCTCTGCCCCATGAGCATATATCCGCCAACCTCCAGGATGATGAACAGGCTCATGAACCTGGAGACCGATGCAAAGGACTCCCGGCCGTAGAGATCCGCCACCAAGATCGGCAGGGTGGACATGATGCCCCCCATGGCGAAGCCGAAGAGCAGGATAAACGCCGAGAGGGCAAGCATCGACTCCGGAATGAGGGCCAGGCACAACCCGATCCCATTCATGGCCATCAGCACGGCCACGACCCGCCTCGGGTCGTACCGGTCGCAGAGTGTGCCCCACACCGTTTTTCCGATCGTGGCGATCAGGGCGGTCAGCGACACGAGCGCCATCGCCGTTCCCCGATCATAGCCTATGTCTGTAAACCGCGGCCCGAGCTGGAACATCACGCCCACCGTCCCCATCAGGACCAGGGCATAGGCAAACCCGACCATCCAGAAGGCCTGGGTCCGGACCACTCTGGCCGGCTTCCAGATAACCTCGTCGCGAGTGCCCGGCAGGCGAACAAGGGCCGGATTCGGGAAGCGCGTCGCCTTCCTCTCATCGGCGTATTGCTCTTTGCCAGGGGTCCGAGACTCGAGAGGCGATCCGTCCGGGACCAGGCCCCATTCCTCGGGCCAGTCACGCACCACGAGCCAGATTACCGGGGCCAGCGCCCAGCTCATCAGACCCGTGTAAAGAAAAACGCTGGGCAGGTTCGTCTTGTCGAGAATCCGCATGGCCAGGAAGGGAAGGACCGCCCCGGAAAGGGAAATGCCTGCGGTCGCCAGGCCCAGTGCCTTGCCCCTCTTCTCCACAAACCAGTTGGAAACGGCCGTATTCGACACGATCCCGCTCATGGCGGCGTTTCCCGTGTAGAGGAGCATACACAGAAGATAGAAGTGGCCGATCTTGCTTGCAAGGCCGAGACTCGCGAAGGCGAAACCGGACACGATCGAGCCCAGGAACATCAGAATGCGGGGGCCCACGCGCGTCACGAGGGTGCCGTACAGGAACGCGCTCACGATGCCCACCGCCATTCCGATCGCCGGGGCGGCATTCAACTCCGTGCGGGTCCACCCCTTTTGCTCGCAAAGCGGATTCATCAGGGCGTTGAAGATATAGAATCCCGTGCCCGTAGCCATGAAATTGGTCAGGAAGGCCACCGCCACGACATACCATCCGTAGAAGATCCGGTCTTCACCGGCTTTCATGACCCGCTCCGCACTTGTTCCCCCGCCCGGCCGATCTGCTTCGCCACGAGAAGAGACCGCCTCTCTGTCTTCTGTCCTGTGAACTTATAGATAGGAACTACTGTCGGTTGCCCTGCAAAGACGGAAGCGAGCAATATACATGGGGTGTCCTGATCATTGCAAAGTTTCGTTCCCGACTCTTCCCTCAAACCCAGCGATCTTGCCTGAGAAATCGCCCGTTTGACACCAAGAAGAACCCCGTGATACACGACGACCAGACGGTCGTTTTCCCTTTTCGAACTCGTCACCATCCATCGAAATGCCGTCAGCGACTCCCGCAAACTGAAGCCGGATATCCCAGAAAGAGGAATGGACGGGATTCCGATCTGGGACGAGATCGAACTTGAACGGAGAATCGGCGAAGAGCCCGACAAGACGGGCACGAGCGAGGTCCGATAGGTCCGACCTGTTCAGCACCGGTATGTGGACAACCGAACCGAAAGCTTTGGACAAGGAGCCCCGATATTTCGCCGTGAGCGAAAACGTGTTATCTTATGGGCAGAGACCTGTACTTCCTATTCAAATAAGGATTCGACTTCCATGAGACAATTCAAGATTGTTGTGGAAAAGCATCCCGATACGTACGTCGCCTACCCCCTGGGGCTGAAGGGGGTTGTCGTCGGCCAAGGGGAGACCTACGAAGCAGCGTTGGCCGACGTGAAATCGGCGATCCAATTCCATGTCGAGGCTTTCGGCGCCGAAGCCATCGAGATTGATCCACCCATCCTGGAAGCTTTCATCGCCGAGGCAGGGGTGCCCGAGTAATGTCGAAATTCCCTGTGGATGCGCCCATCCGGGAAGTCGTCAAGGCCCTCGAACGTCTCGGATTTCAGCTAGTCAGGGAAGGAAACCATATTGCCATGGTACGGGAGAACCCCGACAGCACTCGCACACCGTTGACCATGCCGAATCATCGAACACTCAAGAGCTCAACCCTCCGTACCATCCTCACCCAATCGGGAATATCCAGAGAAGAGTTCTTGAAGGCCTATTCCGAGTAGCCGCTGCTGACATATTCAGCCAAAGCCCCGGAGGTGTTCTGCGCGGTAGGATGAGGTGACGAATATGCCCATCGTCAGTATTGAGGAAGCAAAGGCCCAGTTAGCGGCACTCATCGAGAAGGTCCGGGCCGGGCAAGAGGTGATCATCGGTGAAGCGGGCAAGCCCGTGGCCAAGCTTGTGCCGTATGAGCGAAGCGAGAAACCGCGTCGGCCTGGAGCGCTGCGGGGAAATATTCGAATAGCCGAAGATTTCGACGAGCTCCCGAGGGATATTGCCGAAGCGTTCGGGATAGAAGATCAATGAGGACCCTCTTCTGTGTTGTCTTTACAGCTAACGAAATGTTCATTCATGAGCTTGATTCAGAACGCCAATTTCGCTCGATATGTGCCCGGGCAGAAGAACGGGCATTATGAGAGCTTCTTTCTGCGGGCAAACCATCCGTCACGGCCCCTGGCGTTTTGGATACG
>JAUWSZ010000587.1 GCA_030609865.1 bacterium
AAGGAAGGGATCAGGGATCGGGGGTCAGGGATCAGGCCCCGCGCCCGCTTGCGCGCCCGCGCCCGAACGAACTGGGCCGAAGGGATGGGTGCTAACAGCTAACAGCTAAAGGCTAATAGCTAACAGCCAAGAAGCCGTCATCCTCGCGAAAGCGGGGATCCAGGGGTGGGCGCGGGGAGGGGAAGCGACCGGGGTCTTAATCGTTACCCGCAGCGCATTCAGCCGGGAGATTGCCACGCCTTTGGCTCGCAATATCCGAAATGGTGCAACGCGCTCCCCGTTGCCTGCGTGCGTGGGAACAACGGCATGGATTTGTAGACAATGAATTCCCTGGACGAAAAGTTGCAGGCGGCCCGGGAGATGTCCTGGGAGACCTTTGGCAAGAAGCTGACCTTCTATGTCCCCGGAATGATCCGTTGTGACGGTGTGTCGGGCAAGTACCAGGCCGTCTCCATCACAGGGGAGGCCTGTGCCCTCCAGTGCGAGCACTGCAAGGGCGAGCTTCTGCGATCGATGATTCGGGCTGCCACGCCTCGGGCTCTGGTGGACCAATGCATTCAACTCGCCGAACGGGGAAACCATGGCGTTCTGATCAGTGGCGGTTGCGACCGAAACGGGCGCCTGCCATGGGGCCCCTTTCTTCCTGCCATCCGGGAAATCAAGGACAGGACCGGTCTCCTCGTGTCGGTGCACAGCGGTCTCGTGGATCCTGCCACGGCGCGCCGCCTGAAAGGGGCGGGCGTGGACCAGGCCCTGATCGACGTGGTGGGGGATGACGACACGTACCGGCGCGTGTGTCACGTTCCGTTTGGTGTCTCTGAGATCGTGTCGAGCCTGGAAGCCCTGGAGAGTGCAGGCCTCGAGATCGTTCCCCACGTGGTCTGCGGGCTGCACTTCGGCGAGATCCGGGGGGAAGCCAAGGCAGTGCAACTCATCTCGCGGTTCGACGTCGGCCAGCTTGTCATCGTATCCGTCATGAAAATACCGGGGAAGTCCGACGCCCGATTCGGCCTGCCCCGGGCCGAGGCCATAGCGGAGATCATCGCGGAGGCCCGATCCGTGATGCCCCATGTCCTGATCAGCCTGGGTTGTGCCCGCCAGAGGGGGAATCGAAGGATGGAAACGCTCGCCATCGACGCGGGCGTGAATCGCATGGCCCTGCCTTCCGACGAGGCTGTGGAGCATGCCCGGGCCTACGGCCTGGAGGTGAAGTTCCAGGCCACCTGCTGCTCTGTTATGAAGGACTTACCTGAAATTCCTTCTCCCCTCTGGGGAGAAGGTCAGGATGAGGGGACGCACCCTCACCCTAGCCCTCTCCCTCGAGGGAGAGGGGATTGTTCTTGTGCAACAGGAAACGCTGAAAATGACTGAATCAACAGAGATGGACATACCACAGAGTCCCGAATTCGTGCGGATGAGCCTCGCCGCTGCTATGACCCTCGGATTCAAGAGGGGGCTCTTCTACCGGAGCGCAAGGCTTCATTGCATCAACCTGCTCCTCACATACCCGCAGGGGTGCATCGGGAAATGTGCCTATTGCGGGCTCTCCGGAACACGCTCCGGTGAATACAGCCGCAAGAGCTTCATCCGGGTCCAGTGGCCCACCTGCTCGCTCGAAGAAACGATCGAGAGGATATCGGCCCGTCAGGACAGGGTGCAGCGGATCTGCATCTCCATGATCACCCGGAGACAGGCGGTGGAGGACACGAAAGAGATCTGCCGTCGCCTGCGATCGAGCTTTGATGTCCCGGTGAGCCTGTTGATCTGTCCCACCCTCCTCGAACGCCAGGATCTCGTCGATTTCCAGGAGGCAGGGGCGGACAAGATCGGCGTGGCGATCGACCTGGCAACGCGCGATCTCGTCGATCGCTTCAGAGGCAGCGGCATGAAAGGGCCGCACGAATGGGATACATACTGGAGTTGTCTGTGCGACTGTCTGAGCGTCTTCGGGAAAGGGAACGCGGGGGCGCATTTCATGGTGGGCATGGGCGAGACGGAAAGGGAAATGTGCTCGGCCATCCAGCGGGTGCAAGACATGGGAGGCGGAACACACCTGTTTTCGTTCTATCCGGAGGGAAACTCCCTGATGGCCGATCATCCGCTGCCCCGGATGGACACGTACAGACGCGTACAGCTGGCACGCTACCTGATCGACCAGGGAATCAGCCGCGCGGACCGGTTTGTCTACGACAACGCAGAGGAGGTCGAGGATTTCGGCATCCATGCGGATGTGCTGGAAGGAATCATCGATACGGGTGAACCGTTTCGAACGAGTGGATGTATCGGACGGGACGGCCAGGTTGCGTGCAACCGGCCCTTCGGCAACTCACCGCCCGGGCCCGATATTCGCAACTACCCGTTCCCGCCCACAACCGAGGATGTTGCCTGTATCCGGTCTCAGATGATACGGTGTGAGGGAGAGGGTGTATTGGAAAATCGAAGAAGGGGGGAATCGACATGAGCAAAGAGGAATGCACACTGCGACAGAGGGTGCTCGATGCGGTCAACCACCGGGAACCGGATCGCGTTCCCTTTGCCCTGGGCTGTTCCTTGGAAACCGCGATCACGCACCAGGCTTATGAGCGTTGGATCGAAATGCTGGGCCTGAAAGAAGAGCCGGACGAAACCCTGCCCAACCTCTTCGTTGAAGGTGCGGGCTTCAAGCAGATCCCGGAGAATATCCTGCAGCACCTGAAGGTGGACACCCGGGGATTTTTGCTCCAACAGCCGTCAGATCCCCCGCCGGAGATCAGGCAGGAAGGCAGCACCCTGATCTTCGTTGACGACTGGGGGATCACATGGGGCCAACCGGAAACGAGCCTGTACATGGATCCGATCGGCCATCCGCTGAAGGGGGACCTCACGGACGAGATGCTCGACAACTACAAGTGTCCGGATCCACTGCAGGAGGGCCGGTTCGCCGGGATTGCCGCAGAGGCAAGGCGGCTCCGAGAGACAGGTTCTGCTGTGATCATGAGTGCCTATGGTCTTGGCCAATGGGACTATGCGCACATGATCTGCGGGATGGAGCATGCCCTGATGAATCTTGTGCTCAAGCCCAAAGAGATGGAAAGGCTCCTGCGCATGATTCACGAGGTCGAGATGCAGTA
>JAUWSZ010000639.1 GCA_030609865.1 bacterium
CCCCCGTGGGGATAAGGTCCGGTTGTGGGGAGCCTCTGTGACACCCTCACCCTAACCCTCTCCCTCGAGGGAGAGGGAATATCGTAAGTGCTCTTTCATGAATGTTTTTGGAGGATCCTGAGCGATGAATGATGCACGAAGGATCCGGGTACTGGTTGCGAAGGTGGGCCTGGACGGTCACGACAAGGGCGCCAACCTCGTAACCCTGGCGCTGCGGGATGCAGGCATGGAGGTGGTCTACACGGGTCTGCGGAGAACGGCAAACCATGCGATCAGCGCGGCCATCCAGGAAGATGTGGACGTGATCGGGATCAGCATCCTGTCGGGCGCGCACATGAAGGTGGCCGAGAAGGTCGTCGCCCTGATGAAAAAGGAGAAGATCGACGACAAGCTCCTCGTAATGGGCGGCGTGATCCCGGAGGAAGACATCCCGAAACTCAAAGAAGCAGGGGTGGCAGGGGTCTTCACGCAGGCCACAACCTACGAAGAGATGATCGACTTCATCCGCGAAGGGGTTCGACAACGCCGGGAAGGAGGGACAATGGCATGAAGACCTACCAGAATGGAAGAGACGTTTACCGTGTTTCTATGAAGCCTGTTCGATAACCGAAGAGGAGGGACAACGGATGAGACTCGAAGGAAAGGTAGCGATCGTCACGGGTGCGGCCTCAGGGTATGGCAAGGGATCTGCGGAGATGTTTGCCAGGGAAGGGGCCAAGGTTGCCGCAGCGGACATCAACGGGGGCGAGTTGCAGAAGGTCGTCGATGGAATCAACAAGGCCGGGGGAGAGGCGATTGCGATCCAGGCCGACATATCGAAGACAGACGACGCGAAAAGGATGATCGAGGAGACGGTCGGCAAATTCGGCAAGCTGAACGTGCTCTTCAACAACGCGGGCATCGAGCACATGGGCCTGATCCACGAGGTCACCGAAGAGGACTGGGACCGGATCATGAACGTGAACCTGAAGGGCACGTGGCTTTGCTCAAAGTACGCCATCCCCCATCTGATCGAGGCAGGGGGAGGCTCGATGGTTCACACGGCTTCCCTGTCGGCCCTGAAGGGCAGGACGGGCAATGCGTGTTACGGGGCCAGCAAGGCCGGGGTGTTGGCCATGTCACAGATCATGGCCGTGGAACTGGCGCCCCAGAAGGTGCGCTCCAACTGCATCTGCCCGGTCGTGGCAACGACGCCCATGGGGGAGCGGTTCTTGCAAAAGGCGATGAAGATCTACGGCATGGACGCCGGGGGGGACTTCGACTTCGAGGGTGCCAAGCAGATGGCTGCCACCACGATTCCGATGCAAATGCTGAGCGAGCCGGACGACATTGCATACGCTGCGGTCTACCTCGCCTCTGACGAGTCCCGCCTCGTGACCGGCACCTATATCACGGTCGACGGGGGATCCAGGGCAGCTTGAGGCACGTGGCAACATAGGTGGCGGGAAACCGCGAGGAGCTGAACAGGTATCAGGGGTCGGGGGTCAGGGATCAGGCCCCGATACCCAGCCCCAAACGAACACGATGATTACGCAAGCGGGAAACACGGCCGACATCCTCAAGCGATTCAGATGCCGCAAGCTGCGGATATTGCGAGGAGCACGTGTTCACCAAGTCGGAGCGGAGCGAAGGTCGTCATGAGCAACCGCGACGCGGCAATCCCCCAAGTATCGAAGCCAATGGATTCCCGCGTGCGAATGACGGACCGAAGAGGGAAAAATATGCGAGAAAGGACCAGAGTAAGAAGGATGTTCGTCCTCGATGGCGGCTCGTTCCTGTATGAAACAGGGATGATGGTCTTCGGCAAGGTCGGTGAAACACATCAGAGGGTTTTTACGCCCATCTATGCCTTCGAAACGGAGGAGGGGTGGGTCCTGTACGATTCAAGACGTCAAGCTGGTCGAGTGATCAGAAGTAGATTTCTGTCAGCCTATTTGCCGTGCGTCGCACGCATAACCCTTGCCAGTTCCTTGACCTCGCCGAGATCCTTGGTCATCTCGTTCCAGCCGTACCAGTAGGCATAGTCGGGGTTAACATGGAAGAATCCCTGATAGGTCCGCATGCGGTGCTTCATGTACATCTCAAGAAGTACCTGGTCAATGTAGGAGAGTTTGTCCAGATCTTTATCCCAGGCAGCACCGTTGGTGTGCATGAAGGTCAGCAGGAACGGGTAGTTTGCCGGGTAGCCGGCAGGCTTTTTGATGAGTCCGTCTTTGTACAGGGCAGCAACGGTGGTAATGGCTTCCGCCATCAACCGGTCAGCCTTAATCATGATGGAATCACCCGCATCCAGCTGCTCTTTGGCATATTTTGCTGAGTGGCACTGGGAGCAGACTTTAAGCATTTTATCACGCTCTTTCGGCCAGGATTCTTGGTCCAGCCTGACCATGTCTACGGCCTTGACAGCGTCAAGGATCGGTGTGGCCTCACCGGTTTCCGGATCAAGGACTCCAAGGGCCTTGAGGATGGTCACCCGATCTGCAGCAGCCTGCTCATCATCGGGCAGGGGTAAACGTACACCTAAGAAGCCCCAGGCAGTGTGATTTTCGTGGGTGCCGTCCGGCAGGTGACAGGTCTGGCAGGTCGGGGCTGCGGCACCGGCAGGCAGATCACCGTTCTGCTTGGCAAACCAGCGTTCACCATGCTTGGAGGAAGACCACATCTCCCACTGGGGATGATCGTATCCCATGTGGCATTGCTGACAGGCCCTGGGATTGTTGGCCTCTTTTTTGGAGAAGCTGTGGCGGGTATGACACTCGTCGCAGGAGTTGTTCTGGTAGCGGTAGCCTTTGTCCAGCTGTTCTTTTTTCTGTTCCTCTGTCTTGATGCCCATGTTATGGCAGCCGCCGCAGCCGCGTCCACCTTCAA
>JAUWSZ010000091.1 GCA_030609865.1 bacterium
AGAGCAGATGGTATGAGGAATGCCCGTAGAAGGGGCCAAATGGACATCGGGCCCGTGCCCGTGTGCGTGCCCGTGCCCGGAACAAGGATGCTGAGTGGGATGCGAATGGGCATATTGCCTCTATGCGTAGGACGATTTCCATCCTTCATTGCTTTCATTTGGAGACCCTATTGGCTGAAATCCCTGGTTCCTCACATGCTCTTCAGCTTCCTTTGCGTTATTGAATCGGGCACGGGCCCGATGTCCATTTGGCCCCTTCTACGGGCATTCCTCATACCATCTGCTCTGCGGGTGGTCGCTGATGGCTATGAGCTAAACGCTTCTTCTGCCTTTCGACTGCGGTGTGATGATGTGGCTTGTCAACGTTTGGGGGGCGGGGCCTGACCCCCGATCCCTGACCCCTAATCTCCGTCCCGCTCTTTGGGAGTCGCTGCCGTGCCCTTAGCGGCATCGTCCGCAACACCCTGGGCAAACAGCTCCGGAGGGCCCTCCCCGGGTTCGTCCCGGAAGGCCTCGGGGGGTGGCTGATCTCCCGCGAAGGATTCCGGAATGTAGAAGTACTGCTGATGGACACGGTGGAAGGCTGTCCACTGTTTCCCGGGGGCTGCCTCTTTCTGCAGGAAGTCGTGCACCCCCCAGAGCTTGGCATCCAGGTCGTCCAGCCCGTGCAAGCAAATGGCTTCCAGGGTCATCGGGCGTTTGGGCGATCCGAACTCCATTTCTCCGTGGTGGCTGATGACGAGGTGTTTCAGGCTCGAGGCAATGGAAGGGGGGAACTCAGGGATGCCGTCGATCTTCCTCTGCAGGGTCTCGATCCCGAGAAGGATGTGTCCGATCAGCCTTCCATCGTCGCTGTAGTCGAACCCTGCGTGGGCCCGCAGTTCCCAGGCCTTGCCCAGGTCATGGAGCAGCGCACCGGCAAGCAGGAGGTCCTGATCCAGGAAGGGGTCGTTCTTGTGCGCGAGTTGGACGAGCCGGGTCAGAGAGAGACTGTGTTCGAGCAGCCCTCCGCGGTAGGCGTGGTGCATCATCTTTGCGGCCGGGGCGTTCCGAAAAGCTTCCCAGATCTGCGGATCCCGGAAGACCGTTTCGAGGAGGCGGCGGAGGAAGGGATTGCCTACCTTTCGGATCGTTCGATGGAGTTCATCCGCCATCTCTTCCGGGTCTCTCTCAGAGGTCGGGAGGAACTCCTCGAGCCTCTTCGTCTGCTCAGGAGCGGGTGAAACGGAGTGCAGCCTGATTCTTCGTTCCTGCTGGTAGAGGACCACCACGCCTTTGAGATCGACCACCTGCTGGGGCGATCGGCAGAGAAGCTGGTAGGCTGCCTCTGCATTGCTCCAGAGCACCGCTTCGATCGACCCGGTGCGGTTCATGAGTTGGAGCCTGAGGAAGGGCTTGCCGTCCTTGGTCGTCTGGAGATGCTTCTCCGCAACGAGCAGATGCCCCTTTATCCGGTCCTGTTCCTTGAATCTCTGCACGTCAAGCATAGCGCTTCACACTAGCACCCCGAGGCTCGGATTACAACGGAGACGCCCGTTTCATTGACACCTCGGGCCACCCGGACTATCCTTCTTATTTTGCCTGAAGAAAGATCCGGAAGGGATTTATCATGCCGGCGGCAGCCCGGACCCGTGGATGCACCCGAGTCCTTCTCGGCTCCTTTCTGATGGCCGGGATCCTGGGGCTCGTCTCACTCCTGGAGGGGTGTTCGGTCGGGTATCTGTTCCACGTGGGTAAAGGGCAACTCAAGATCGTATGCGGGAGCAAGAGCACGGAAGCCATTCTCCGTGACCCGGAGGTCCCGGAATCCGAGAAAGAGAAGATCCGCCTCGTCATGGAGGCAAAGGCCTTCGGAGAGGCGGAGTTGGGCCTGGCCTCCTCGAAGAACTACACACGTTACTATCTCGTGAAGCACCCGCCGATCGCCTACAACCTCACGGTCAGCCCCAAGCTCACCCTGGAGGCCTACCGGTGGTGCTTTCCGATCGCAGGATGCCTACCGTACAAGGGGTTCTTCGCGAGAGAACGCGCCGAGCGGGAATCGGCCAGGATGTCGGAGCGGGGATACGACACCTACATACGGCCCGTGGGGGCCTACAGCACCCTCGGGTGGTTCAAGGACCCGATCTTCTCGACCATGCTGCAATATGGGGACACCGCCCTGGTGGAGGTCATCTTGCACGAAATGGTCCATCGAACGATCTTCGTGAAGGATCGAGGCGACTTCAACGAGGGAGTCGCCACCTTCGTGGGTGAGAAGGGCATGGAGACGTTCTTCCGGAGGTTGGGTGGCCTGGACCCGGGGCAAATCGAGGCCATGCAGCAGAAGCGGGAAGCGAAGCGGCTCTTCCAGAAAACGATGTTTGATCTTGCTGACCGACTGCGGCTGCTCTACAGCACGGAGGGTGAGGAAGGGGACAAGCTGGCGACACGGGGCCGGATCTTCGAGGACGCGAAGGAGTCCCTTCGAAAGCGCCTCGAGGCCCTCGGGTCGACTCGCTATCTAGGAATCCTGAGAGAGGAATGGAACAACGCGCTCCTGGTTTCCTACCTGACGTACCATCAGGATCCTGACCTGTGGGAGGCACTCTATGACCGCTTCGATCGGGATTTGATGGCCATGATGGGTTGGTTGAAGCAGTTCAAGGGGGAGAAGGACCCAATGGCCCGTATCGAGAGATGGTTGGCACAGGGTGATGAGACGACAAATCATTGACTTCTGACCGTGTTGAAATATTGTCGTGAATTGAGGAATCGTGTCCAGAACGGTGGCGATGAGAGAAAATTCAGAGTTGCGCGGAAACGGTCGCGGGAATGCTGTCCCGTAGCGAGAGGGAAAGGAGTGGCGAGATGTCAAAGGCAATGGAGCACGTTCGTTATCTTGTGGACATCGTGGGCTTCAGAGCGCCCGCCTCCGAAGGGGAACGGTGGGCATCGAAGTACATAGTCGGTGTTATGGAGAAGCTGGGGATCGAGTGCCAGGTCGAGTCCTTCGATTCCTACAAGACCTTTTCCTTTCCACTCATGATCGTCTGGTCTGTGAGTGTCCTCGGGGGACTGCTTGCCTGCTCCCAAGGGTTTCTGGGGTTCCTCCTGGTCACCCTCGGAGCCGTGGGCTTCTACAAGGAAGCGCATCTTCGTGGATGGGTCCCTCGGTTCTTGCCTCACGAACCCTCCCAGAACGTGGTTGGGCGCATCCCGGCAAAGGGCGAGGCTCGCCACCGGGTGTTGGTCTGTGCCCACTACGACACCTCCAAGAGCGGATTGTACTTTGATCCCCGGTTCGTCGGCGGATTTCGAACCATCTTCCTTCTGACCGTTGTGTCCGCCTTGGGACTACCCGTTTTCGTCCTCCTGGGGGGCTTGTTTTGGTCGGGCCTGTTCGGACTGCTTCGTGGTCTGGCCACGCTCTGGCTTTTCCTGAATATCCTCGTGCTCCTGCATCGGGAGGTTTACGGCAAGAACGTGTACGGCGCGAACGACAATGCGTCCGGCACGGGTGTGATGCTCGCCGTTGCCGAGCGACTGGCCAAGGAACCCCTTCGGAACACGGAGGTGTGGGTCGCGGCCACCGGATGCGAAGAGGCGGGTCTGGTGGGGATGCTCGACCTCCTGAAGAGGCACGGGCAGGAGTTGCAGGACGCACTGATCGTGAACCTGGACAGCCTGGGGGCAGGGGAACTCAAGTACATTACCGGAGAGGGCCTGGTCAAGGCGCTTCCAGCCGACCCGGAGCTGCTCATGTTCTCCGCCGAGGTTGTCAGGGAAAACCCTGGACTGCCGTTGGCTCCCCGGGAACAGCGCGGCCTCGCTACCGATGCGACCGGGGCCTTGATCAACGGATACCGGGCCATGACCGTCATGGCCCTGGACGAGGATGGTGTTGTCCCGAACTGGCATTGGGAAACCGACGTGGTCGAGAACTTGAATGAGAAGAATCTTGGCGACGCGGAGACCTTTGTCGATCTTCTCTTGAAGAAGATCGATCATGAAAAATAAGGGAAGATCGATAAAGAGAAGGCTGCATCCGAAGTCTTGGAAACAGGAGAACCCGCAATAAGGAGGGAAGAGAATGGCGACGAGAATCGGAATCAATGGATTTGGTCGAATCGGACGATGCGTCCTTCGGGCAGGCTGGAAGAACCCCGATCTCGAGTTCGTGGGCATCAACGACCTCACCGACGCGGCTACCCTGGCCCATTTGCTGAAGTACGACTCGGTTCACGGTACGTTCAGTGCCACGGTCAAAGCTGTTGATGATGCAATCGTCGTGGGCGGCAAGAAGATACGCGTTCTGTCGGTTCGGGACCCTGCCGAGTTGCCCTGGAAGAAACTGCGCGCTGACGTCGTCTTCGAGTGCACGGGGCTCTTCCGCGACAAGGCAAAGGCAGAGGCGCACCGAAAGGCGGGCGCGAAGAAGGTGATCATCTCGGCCCCGGCCAAGGGAGAAGATCTCACGGTCGTCATGGGCGTGAACGACGACAAGTACGATCCGAAGAAGCACCACATTCTGTCGAACGCTTCCTGTACGACGAATTGCCTGGCCCCCGTGGCCAAGGTATTGAGCGACACCTTCGGCATCGAGAAGGGTCTGATGACGACCATCCACTCCTACACGAATGACCAGAGGATCCTGGATCTCCCGCACAAGGATTTGCGGAGGGCGCGGGCCGCCGCAGTGTCCATGATCCCCACGACCACCGGGGCCGCCAAGGCGGTGGGGTTGGTCCTGCCCGAACTTCAAGGCAAGCTGGACGGGTTTTCGATCCGGGTGCCCACGCCGAACGTATCGGTGGTGGACCTCGTGGCGGTCCTGAAGAAGGAGGCAACGGTCGAGAAGGTGAACAAGGCCCTCAAGAAAGCTGCTTCCGGGAAGATGAAGGGGATTCTCTCCTTCTGTGAAGAACCGCTGGTCTCCATGGACTTCAACGGAAACACCCACTCCTCCATCGTGGATGCGAGCCTGACAACGGTGATCGAAGGAAACATGGTGAAGGTGATCTCCTGGTACGACAACGAGGCAGGCTTTTCCCATCGGATGATCGACCTGACCCTTCTGATTGCAAAGGCCCTCTAGGCAAGGGAGGAAGGGGAATTGGCCGTCCGAACGATCGACGAACTTGATCTGAAGGGGAAACGGGTTTTCATCCGCGTCGACTTCAACGTTCCCCTGGATCCTCAGGGCAAGGTGACCGACGACACACGGATTCAGGCGGCACTTCCCACGATTGAACTCGCGAAGGGCAGGGGGGCAAAGGTCATCCTTGCCTCCCATCTCGGCAGGCCCAAGGGAAAGCGTGTTCCCGAGATGAGCCTGGCCCCGGTGGCGAAGCGTCTTTCGGATTTGCTCCGCCACCCCGTGAAGACAGCGGAGGATTGTGTCGGACCGGAGGTGGAGGCTGCGGTCGGGTCGTTGGCGGAGGGCGACGTTCTCCTGCTCGAGAATCTTCGCTACCACAAGGAAGAGACCGA
This sequence comes from bacterium, assembly GCA_030609865.1. The sequence goes on from JAUWSZ010000091.1 coordinate 5,473, forward strand.
GAATGATCCCGCATTTTCGAAGTCGCTTGCGGCGTTGGCAGATGTGTATGTGAACGATGCTTTCGGCGCGGCCCACAGGGCCCACGCCTCGACCTGCGGGATGGTAGAGTTCGTGGGGGAGGCGGCTGCCGGGTTGCTGATGAAAAAGGAAATCGCATACCTGGAGGAGGCCTTGAAGGACCCCGAACGTCCCTTTCTGGCCATTCTTGGAGGGGCGAAGGTTTCGGACAAGATCGGCGTGGCCCGGAATCTGTTGCAGAAGGTGAACGGGCTGATCATCGGTGGGGGCATGGCCAACACCTTTCTCTGGGCCGCGGGACACCCGCCGGGCGCCTCGCGGGTGGAAGAGGACAAGCGTGCAGATGCGATGGCGGTCCTGGAGGCGGCCAAAGGGACTTCTATCGAGGTGCTCCTGCCCGAAGATGTCGTCGTGGCGAGGGAGATGACGCCGGATGCAGAGACACGCGTCGTGCCCGTGGCCGGGGTCCCCGAAGGATGGCTCGCCCTGGACATCGGCCCGGAAACGGCGGCCAAGTTCTGCGATGCGATCAAGAAGGCGAAGACCATAGTGTGGAACGGCCCGATGGGGGTTTTCGAGATGCCTTCCTTTGCGCTTGGTACGCGCGAGGTTGCCAATGCGGTTGCGGACGCTGACGCGGTTACGATTGTCGGAGGAGGCGACACTGTGGCGGCCCTGGAGAAGGAAGGACTGAAGGAAAGGGTGACACACGTTTCCACCGGCGGCGGAGCGTCTCTCGAGTACCTCGAAGGCAAGACCTTACCGGGGATCAAGATGCTCGATCGGTAGGGGGCGCGTGAAGAGAGGACGTATTCAGAGCAAGGAGGGGAAGGATTGATGAAACGAAGGCCCATCATGGCAGGAAACTGGAAAATGCACATGCTCGTGGCCGAGGCCGAAGCGCTCGTGGGCGGCCTGAAGTCCGGGCTGGACGGCACGGAAGAGGTGGATGTCGTCGTGGCGCCACCCTTTCCCTCGCTCTATCCCGTGGGCAAGCTCGTGAGCGGTTCTCCCATCGCCCTGGCCGCCCAGAACCTTCACTGGGAGGCATCCGGGGCCTACACGGGAGAGGTTTCCGCAACTATGCTGCTCGATGTGGGGTGCAAGTACGTCATCATCGGGCATTCCGAGAGGAGACTGTACTTCGGAGAAACCGATGAGACGGTGAACCGCAGGGTCAAGGCCGCCCTTTCGGCCGGGCTGGATCCGATCGTGTGTGTGGGCGAGGTCCTCGAGGAGAGGAAGTCGGGCCGTACATGGCAGGTTGTGGAAAGGCAGACCCGGGAGGGACTGGCGGGCATCTCCAAGGGGGATGCGGAGCGGATGGTCCTCGCCTATGAGCCGGTATGGGCCATCGGCACAGGAGAGACGGCGACCCCGGATCAGGCACAAGAGGTCCATGCGAAGATAAGAGGCCTGATCGGGGAACTCTACGACGAGGGAATCGCACAAGGGCTGCGCATTCAGTACGGGGGCAGTGTCAAGCCCGACAATGTGCGGGACCTGATGGATCAGCCCGATGTGGATGGCGCCCTCGTGGGGGGAGCCAGCCTGAAGGCCGAGAGCTTTCTCGGGATCGTCAAATTCTGAATGATCTATCCCCGGACAAGGAATCGTTTGATTCCGGGGCGTTAAGATGTTAGTATTGCATCGAATTTTTGTCTCAACCGGAAAGGCGAAGAAATGCACATCGTAATCGTTCTCTTGCACGTGCTGGCCTGTATCGGCCTGATCATGATCGTACTGCTCCAGCGGGGAAAGGGTGCTGACCTGGGAGCGGCCTTTGGCGGCTCTTCCCAGACGGTTTTCGGCAGCCAGGGCGCAGGCGGTTTCCTGACGAAGATGACGACGGCTGTAGCCGTGCTCTTCATGCTTACCTCGTTGGGCCTGGCGTACCTTTCGTCGACCCGTGTACAGGCCACGGTCATGGGAGGTGCAGAACAGGCGCAGGACGTCGGGGCGCCGGCACCGGTCGATGACCCGAGTGCGG
>JAUWSZ010000282.1 GCA_030609865.1 bacterium
CCCGAACCGCTCGCCTCCCTGCTCGGCCTGGAGGCCCTGCTCGAAAGGCCGGGGCTCCTCCTCAGCCGGGGCGAAATGCAGCGGGTCGCCCTTGCCATGGCCCTGCTTCGGAATGCACCCCTCGTATGCCTGGATGAGCCTCTCCGATTCCTCTGGGATCAGGAGAGGAAGACGATCGGGAGGGTTTTCCGGGCGGCGAAAAACCGGGGGCTCTCCCTGTTGATTGCGAGCCCTGTGGAAGAACTGTTGCCCTGGGCCGACCAGGTCTGGCGGCTGACCAGGGGAAGGATGGAGATTTGCAGGAACGCCTCCGCTTACGACAACTCAGCTACGCAGTCGTCTTTGGCACCCTCTGGGGCACCCTGGAGATGACCGCGGGGGGGCTCCTTCATGCCCTCCACGTCCCGTTCTCGGGCATCCTGCTGGCGGCCGCCGGGGCGGCGATCCTGGCCTGTCAGCGCGCGCTCTGCCCGGTGCGGGGCATCACGCTGACGACCGGATGCCTGGCGGCCGGGATCAAGGTCTTCTCCATGGGAGGGGTCTATCTGAATCCCCTCCTGGCCGTGCTCGTGGAGGCACTGCTCGCGGAGTGCGTCTTCTGCCTGTTCGGGGCAAGCTTCTTCGCCGCCGGGTTTGCCGGGTTCCTGATGGGCCTCTGGAGCTTCGTACAGGGGCTGCTCAAGCTGATGCTGCTCTACGGGATGCACTGGATCGAGGCATCCGCTTCTGCCCTGTCGCGTCAGGCGCCTTCCTGGCCCGTCTCTCCGGTGGTCCTCCTCTTCCTGGCAGCGCTCCTCCTGGTGAGCATCCCGGCCTCGGGAGGTGTGTTGGGGCTCTGGTCGGCGAGGCGATTTCACGGGCTGGGCTAACCTAGATGTTGTAATAAATTCGGCGAAAAGAACGCATAGGAGCATCGCGTTGAAAGAAAAAGCAGGTCGTCGGGCCGAAACGGTAGGAAAGGGGCTCTGGTTCCTCTGCCTGGGCGTGGGGACGATCCTTCTTCTGGCGGGCAGAGACATCCGGGTTCCGGGCATCGGGCTCGTCCTCACCGGCACGGCCTTCTTCTGGCGGCTCCGTCGACCGGGAAGAATCCGATCCCTCGTGAAGTGGATGATTCCCGTGCTGGTTTTCCTTTGCGCGTACGGGGTTCTTCTGCACTTTACCTCGCCCGCCGACGCCTCCGCACCCCTTTCCGCCCGCCCCCTGGGCAGGGTGGCACATCTGTTCCTCCGGTCCGTGGGGATGCTGTTTGCCATGTTCGCCCTCGAAGAGGCCCTTCGCCCCCTGGCTCTCCGGGCTAGAGCAGGGGGGTTTAGCGGCGGAAGAATGGCCCTCATGCTGGGGTTGTCTTATCAGCTGGTTCCTGTCTTCCTCCAGTCCCTGGAGGGCGTTGCCCTTGCCCAGCGAGCGGACTCCCGACTCTGGTGGTTGAGGCCTTCCCGCCTGGCCAGGGCCTGCTCCTCCATCTTCCTGCTATCCCACAGGCTCTCCGAAGAGATGGCCCTTGCCCTCTCCCTCCGGCTGCGCCACGAGGGGCCTCCAGGTACCACCAGCCTCCAGGCCATCTCCGCTGGTCCGAAAGCGTCGGTCGGCCCGGCAAAGAAAAAAGCCGAACGATGAAATCGTGCGCGTTGTTGCTCCTGGCGCTCCTACTGCTGAGTCCCCTCAATGCTGCGGCCGGGACGGAAGACCTTCCGGCCGAGAATCGGACGACCGGGCAGACGGCATCCGGCCCGGAGCGGACGTGGCTTAGCACCGCCTCGGTCACCCTGGACGACATCGTTGTGCAAGCCGACAGAGAAGGCCCCACGCAAACCGACACCTCGCTGGCGAGGATCGATCGAGAAGACGTGAACGGATCTCTCAGCAAGAGCGTTGTGAAGGCCCTGGAAAGGGACCCGAGCATCTTCCGGTTCAGGGACGCCCGGGGAGATCAGGGAATCGTGATGCGGGGGTTCGAACAACGTCAACTCCTCGTGCTCGTGGACGGCGTTCCCCTGTACAACGCCTATGATCGCGTCCTCGATCTGGGCAAAATTCCCATGGGGCCGGTGGACCACATCACCCTCGTGAAAGGGGCCGGGTCGGTCGCCTACGGCCCGAACGGCCTGGGCGGGGCGATCAACATCACCACGAGGCGACCGGGAGAAGGCCCACTCTGGGAAGGGGAGTTCGCCTCGTCTCCCGAAGACGACGCCTATCGGTTCCGCCTGGCGAGCGATATGAAGCTCGAGTCTTTCGCCTACCACCTGGACTTCGGTGGGGTGATCGAAGACGGCTATCACCTTTCCGACCGTTTCACCCCGGCGCCGAACGAGGACGGTGGGAGGCGCGACAACAGCGACACGGAGAACTACCACGTCTCCGGGAAGATGGCATGGGATGTGTCGAACTCCCATCGAATCCAGGCAGGCGGCTTCTTCCTGAGGGGCGACTGGGGCGTACCGCCGAACGTGTACACCGCGTACCCCCGGTATTGGAGATGGAACCTGTGGGAGGACGTGAACGGGCACGTGGGTCATGCGGGGCGATACGGTGCCTTTTCAATGGAAGAGACGCTCTACGTGAACTTGAACACCACCGAACTCGACAGCTACGATGACAACTCCTACAGCACGCAGAACTCCCGGAAGGCCTTCCACTCCAGACACGAGGACTCCACCTTTGGGGCCACCCTGCGCCCGTCTTATGTTTTCGATCGATTCCCCCTCCCCGGCAAGGCTTATGCCCGGGCCTGGGTGGGGGCCCGCTACGACCGCCACGAGGAACGGCCGGCCGTCGACGCACCCAAGACGACCTTTTCGGCCTACACCCTGACCATCGCCCCTGAGATCGAGCTGGAGCCCTGGGAGAAGCTCGCCTTTGTCGCGGGCCTGCAGGCCGATCTCGAGATCCCGGAGAAACTCGAAGGGTTCGACCCGAAAGACACCTCCCACGTGGGCCCCATGTTCCAGGTCTTCTACAAGCCGGAGGAAGCCCTCTTCCTCAAGTTTCAGGCAACCCAGAGGGCACGGTTTCCCACGCTGAAAGAGCGGTACAGCAGCACCCTGGGGGGCCGGCTCCCGAACCCCGATCTCCGGCCCGAGACGGCCTGGAATCTCGGCCTGGACGCGGGCTACCGGAAGGGAGCGGTGCACATCGTTGCCGGGGCCTTCTACTCGGACGTGACCGATCTCATCGAGCAGACCGTGCGGCCCGGCGGGGACGAGCAGATCGACAACGTGGGCGGCGTGCAGTACCTCGGCGCAGAGGCCCTGCTGGAGTGGACGCTGGGCTGGGGATTCCTCCTGCGCGCGGACTACGCCTTTCTTCACTATGAAAGGGATGCCTCCGACGAGAGCCGTCTTCCGCACCGGCCGGCGCACAAGGGGTCTGTGGGCCTCACGTACGATTGGAAGGAGTGGCTGGACGCGTCCACGATGGTTCGGGCCGTGAGCGGCCAGGATTTCCAGGACCCGGACACGGGCCGCTGGGGTCGCCTGGGCTCCTATGCGCTGTGGGACGCGTTCCTGAGGGTCCGCCCCATCCGCAACCTCTCCGTTTGGCTGAATGTGGAAAACCTGCTCGACGCGGACTACGAGCACGCCTATGGCTTCCCGGAACCGGGAAGGACCTTCTGGATCGGCATCCGGGGCCATGTCGGATAGCCTCGCCTCCCCCGTCCCGTAAGCCTTTCCCGTCCCCACTCACGAGAATTATATCTTGTGTCGATTGAAAAGATGTATTACATAGGAAACGTGGATGCTGTCTCTCTCTGGAATCGTTCACAAAGGAGGGAAGAAATGGATCAGAAAGCCATGGAGAAGAGGAATCTCGTCGCTCAGTGGGCCTTTGACACGAGTCCGATCCTGGGAAGATTCCACCTGTGGCTGGAAGACGTCGAGATAGAGTGGCTTAACGGAACACGACACTCCAATTTCGACAGCAGCGTCTCCTTTGTGGACGCAGGGATAGAGAGGATGTTCATCATGACGGCGGCCGTGACGGCCCTGGGAACCCAGTTGTTCGGACGCTTAGGCGAGGGCATGGCCCAGGACAAGCAGGGCCTGAACCAGGTCAAGAAAGATGCAGATGCCATCTCCGCCTACGCAATGAGCGAGTCCCTGTGGTACCTGTCACGCTCCCTTCCGGAGAATCATGCAATCATGGTCTGCCTGGGCGAGGGCCTGATGCCGAAGGCCGGGGAGACGCCGGAGATGGGTTCGAATCCCCTGCTTGGATTCGGCAGGATCTACGCAAGGCCTCAGGTCGCTCGATTCCTCGAGGTCCGGGTTCAGCAGCTCATCAATTCGGAAGAGTATACCTGGGAGGACTTCGAGCACGACCTCCGACATGAAGGGGTCACCATCTGGGGCGCCGCCATCGACACCCTCGAGAACACCTCCCGCTTCGCACAGGGCGCCACGACCGGCCCGCTGACCGTTCTCCACGTCTTCGATCAACCCCTGTCCATCACCAAGCCCTACGAAGGATACATAGGCAACCTCGTGCTTCCCCGCAAGGTCACGGAGGCTGCGGAAGAGGAATCGCTGCTCGTCAATTTCTTCACGCCGAGGGCAAAGGTCCTCGAGGCGATCAAGATCGCCTACCCGGGCATAAAGAGCGAGAACGTCCATGTGTGGACCCTGCGGGGCAAAGGCCGCGACATCCGCATCGGCAAGCTCTGGGAGGAGTGGAAGGCCTTGGGCGCGCACCTCGTCGAGGACGGATGGGAGTTGCCGAACGGGCAGAGGGCCTTTACGGATTCCGGGACGTATGCGCCCACGTTCCTGGTCGGCACATGTAAAGACAACAAGGACGATACGCATCTCTTCCTCGTGGACGGGTACGCGGCGTCAGCCGAGGCGATTCAGGCGGCCAGCCTGTACCCGATCTTCGACCTGGATGTGTCTCTCGTCGTTTTCTCATCCAAGTACGAACTCGACCACGATCGTGAGCCCCTCATCATGCGCCTGAACCCGGACGCCGAGGATTTCGGCGAAC
>JAUWSZ010000281.1 GCA_030609865.1 bacterium
AGGATGCCTGGGACAAGAAAGAGTGGCACTGCCCATCGATGAAGCGCGAGTTCCCGGAGTACATGAAGGAGGCTCTGGACAAGGGCTGGTGGGAAGGCCTCACCCTGCCCTACCCGGATCAGGAGCCGAGAGTCTACTGCTACTACGCAACGAGCCCGGCCCGGAAGAACCGGGGCTGGAACAAGAACATCCTGCCCAGCCTGTGGAACAAGTACAAATTGATCTTCGGGTTCGAGACGCGATGGACGACCACGGTCCTCTACTCGGACTACATCCTGCCCTGTGCCGGGTTTTACGAGAAGCTCGACACCCGGTTCCCCACGCCCCACGTGCCGTGGCTGACCCTGACGGAAAAGGCGGTCGAGCCCCCGGGTGAGGCAATGGACGAGTGGCAGATCTGCCTTGCGCTCGCCGGGAAAATCGAGGAGGAGGCCCACCGGCGCGGCAAAACCAAGTTTTATCTCCGAAACGGCAGAGAGGTCGATCTGAAAAACTTCAAGAAGACGCAGTCGCTCGGCTGCAAGAACCTCGACGAGATCATGGAGGACGCCCTGGAGACGAGCGTCAGCCTCGGAAACCTGCCCAGGGGGACCGACCTCGCAAAGATGCGCAAGGAGGGCATCGTCCGGTTCGTGGGGCTTTCGATCTTCGACCCGATCACCATGCACCTGGCCACCGACATCAAGCCGGACGAGCCGATCGTGCCCCTGACTTGGCACACGGGGTCAAAGAAGCTCCCCTACCCGACTTATAACCGGAGGCTGCAGTTCTACATCGACCATCCGTGGTTCCTCGAGGCGGGCGAGCAGATGCCCATGCACAAGCCCACGCCGAAGATCGGCGGGGACTATCCCCTCACCCTGACGAGCGGGCACCAGCGCTGGAGCGTGCACTCGATCTGGATCACGGACGAGCAGCTCCTGAGGACCCATCAGGGGCGGCCCTTCATGTTCATGAACCCGGAGGACGCAAAGAAGCGGGGCATCCAGGACGGGGACCTGGTGCACGTGCGGAACGACTTCGACGACTTCCACATTCACGTGAAGATCAGCCCCTCGGCGAGGCCCGGCAAGGGGTCATCTCCGGGGCAGGTTATCGTCTACCATGCCTGGGAGCCGTTCCAGTTCAAGGACTGGAAGAGCTACGACACGGTCATCCCGGGGATGGTCAAGTGGCTGGATCTCGCAGGCGGGTACGGTCACCTGGACTACTACCGGTGGAACTGGTGCATCCAGCCGATCGACCGGGCCATAGCGGTAGAAGTCGAAAAGGCCTGAACAGGGGTCAGGGATCGGGGGCCAGGGGTCAGGGCCGCCGGGCCACCACCGAAGGGCATACTAGAAAGCGAGTGGTGAAAGGAGGCAGCAGAAAATGCCGGATGAGGCAAGAAAGATGGAAAGCGTGATCGTCAAGAAGGTATCCGCTTCCCGCGAGGAGCTTCTTAAGTGCGGGTCTCAAGTTTGGGCCGGGATACGTGGACAACGAATCGAGATGAGTGCTACGCCCCTGGCCAACCAGCCATCCCCCTACATCAAGGCCACCTTTGACGAGAACAAGATCGGGGCGGTCAAGGAAATCCAGGTCACGGGGGTCCACAACGGGAAAGAGGTCTTCTTCCGCGTTGAATGGAGGAGCGAGGCGCCGAACTACGAGATCGGAGACATCGGCACCTTCCCGGACGGCATCGCCATCCTGTTTCCCTTCAAGGATCCGGAGAAGACCCAGATCAAAGAGATGGGTTCACAGGATTTTCCTACGAACAGCTGGTACTGGAGGCCGGACTTCGAGGACAAGCCCAAGAATCAGGTGGCTCACGGGCTCTCCACTTCTCTTTACACGGATCAGTCGTCCCTGGCCTCCTGTTCGGAGTGGAAGGACGGCAGGTGGTGCGTGGTCCTCGGGCGTCCGCTCAAGGTGTCCGAAGAGGCGGTGAACCTCGCACCGGGCGCGAAGAGTGTCACGGTCGGTTTCGCCGCCTGGGAAGGCGGCAACGGGGAGCGGGGAGGGGTCAAGTCGTTCAGCAAGGAGTGGATCGGCCTCGTACTGGAAGGTTGAGGCGTGCATACCCGCGAGTGACAGCGATTTTCACCGAATTTTTTTGCAACATCTAGGGTAACTTGGGATAGGAGACGAAAAATGCCGGTTGACGAGAAGAAGCTGACCGAACGGGAAAAGGAACTTGCCCTCGAGTTTCAGGCCTCCAAGGAAAAGCTCCTCGAATCCAAGCGCCAGGTAGCCATGGTGATGGATCTGAACAAGTGCATCGGTTGCCAGCTCTGCTCGATGGCGTGCAAATCCCTCTGGACGCAGCTCGAGGGACGGGAATACATGTGGTGGAACAAGGTGAACACCCAACCGGGCAAGGGGTCGCCCAAAGACTGGGAGCGTAAGGGGGGTGGATACCAGGTGCTCTTCGGTGGAAAGGTGAGGGATCCGGTTCGAGGCGAGCTTCCCACCCGGAAGGATTTCGGGGACATGTGGAAATTCAACTTCGAAGAGGTTTTCTCCGCGAAGGTGGGGGAGAAACACTTGCAGGCCCGCAACCCGGACGGCACCGAGCCGGACTGGGCCATGAACTGGGATGAGGACCAGGGAGGCGGGAAGTATCCGAACGCCTTCTATTTCTACCTGCCACGTCTTTGCAACCACTGCACTTATGCGGCCTGTATCGACGCCTGCCCGCGGAACGCGATCTACAAACGGGAAGAAGACGGTGCGGTCGTGATCGACCAGGACCGGTGCAAGGGCTATCGCTTCTGCCTGGAGGCATGCCCGTACAAGGTGATCTACTTCAACTTCATCACCAAGACGAGCATGAAGTGCATCTTCTGCTACCCCCGCCTCGAGCAGGAGGTGGCTGCGGCTTGTGTCAGGCAGTGTACGGGGCGTGTCCGGTTCCTGGGCTTCCTGGACGACGAGAAGGGGCCGATCCACAAGCTCGTGAAGGTGTGGAAGGTTGCCCTGCCCCTGCACCTGGAATACGGCACCGAGCCGAATGTCTTCTACGTGCCCCCTCTCTCCCCGCCGAGACTCGATGAGGAAGGGAAGATCGACCCGTCCAAGCCCCGCATTCCGATGGCCTACCTTCGGTACCTGTTCGGGCCCGAGGTGGAAAAGGCGATGGAGACCATGCAGAGCGAGATGACGAAGGTTCGCAGCGGGGGCAAATCGGAACTGATGGACATCCTGATCGCCAGGGAATGGGCCAAGATGTTCGAGCCCTTCACCAAGGATCCGGCCTTGTTGGAAAGGCCTCCTCAAAAGCAGACCAAGGCGTAAACGGCATGGAAAACATCCAGAGCAAGCCATTAAGCACGGACGCCGAAAGACGTTCGGGAAACCGGAGCCGCCTGTATTCGATCTTCGCAGAGGTCTACCGGTACCCCGAGGAATCCTTCCGCCGACAGGCGAAGCAGGGAGAGCTTGTACAGGCCTTCGAAGTCCTGTCGGCCGAACTCCCCTATCCGTTTTCCCTGGAGGAGAACGAGCGGAAGGGCCTCGCGTTGCCCAGCGGGGTCGAGGCAGAAGAGATCGAGGTGGAGTTCGTCCGTCTCTTCGAATCCGGGCCCGGCGGCCCACCCTGTCCCCTGGTGGAAGGCGCATGGAGGGAAGACCGGAAGGTGGTCCTGAAGGACCTCATCCTGTTCTACAATCACTTCGGGTTGAGCTATGCAGAGGGCGCCCAGGACGAACGCCCGGATCACATCTGCCTGGAAATGGAGTTTCTCCATTACCTCACCTTCAAGGAGGTCCAGGCCATGCAGACAGGCTCGGACCCTTCCAGCTATCGCCGCGCCCAGAGGGACTTCCTGAAGAGGCATCCCCTCTTCTGGATGCAAAAGGTTCTGGAAAGGCTGGAGAAGATTTATGAGCGGCTTCCCGAGGATGCCTGCCGGGAGACGATCGTCTTCTACCGGGAGCTGGTGAAGTTCACTTGCCGCTTCCTCGGCGAGGAGCGCTCGTATCTCCAGACCCTGCTCTCTACATAGTCGGTGCGGCCATGGCCTGGAAAAAAATAACCGAGACGCAGCTTTGGCGATCTATCTTCCGGCACCGGTTCGAGGACACGCCCCGGAACCGTGCCCTCGCTACGGTCTCCAACTCCATCCTCCACCTCCACCCGGCAACTCTGCCCCGGGACGCACTGCGGGTCCGTTTCACCTTTTGCCTCGGGGGACTGACCTTCTTCATGTTCCTCGTGGAGACCATCACGGGCATCCTTTTGATGTTCTACTACCGTCCCGTGCCCGAGTACGCTTACCTGGACATGAAGCTTCTCGAGCACACCGTGCGGTTCGGCATGTTTCTGAGAAACATGCACCGGTGGGCAGGCCATGCCATGGTCATCCTCGTGATGCTGCATATGTTGCGGGTCTTCCTTACCGGTTCGTACAAGGCTCCGCGGGAGTTCAACTGGGTCGTGGGAGTGATGCTGCTGGTCGTTACGCTTCTCCTCAGCTTCACCGGGTTCCTGCTGCCCTGGGACCAGATCGCACTGTGGGCCATCACCGTGGGAACGAAGATGGCCGCGGCCACTCCTTTCCTCGGGTCGGATGGCCCCTTTCACGAGTGGTTCGGCATCCACCCGGACAATGACGTGCGTTTTCTCCTGTTGGGGGATTCGGATGTGGGGGCCAGTGCCCTGCTGCGGTTCTATGTGCTTCACTGCGTGCTTCTTCCGCTCGTTGCAGGCTTGCTGATGTTCGTCCACTTCTGGAGGGTGCGCAAGGACGGGGGGATTTCGAGACCGTTGTGAGAAAGAAGGTATTAGCCATTAGGTATTAGGTATTAGCTCCCATCCACCGCCCCACCAGGGAGCGGGAGGTGGCTAATACCTTATAGCTAATTCCTAACTGCAAGGCTAACTAATCGGGGACAGTCACCATTTTCGGGCACGGGCACGGGGGGTGGGCTAATACCTAACACCTAATACCTAACAGCCGGGGGATGCCGGCTTCTTTGCTATCGCTTCAGGAAAAAGGATG